>JAIRKI010000132.1 GCA_031260185.1 Synergistaceae bacterium
TGCCATAAAGTTTTTCGCTATTTCCAACACGGTCAGCCCGCTCGCTTTTCGAGCCATAATATCCCCTCCTGGCGTTCTTTGGGAATATTATATACATAATGATTTAGAAATGGAATTAGGTTAAAATCATAGTGAAGATGGTGAGATAGTTGGAGAAATTGAGAATTTATCTCGACTTATCAGTGATAAGCCTTCTCAATCAAAAAAATTCGCCGGAACGTATGGCATACAGTCATAAGCCCTGGGATAAAATAAAGGCGGGCAAATTCGAGGTCGTCATTTCGGATGTTGTGAGAACGGAAATAGACGAGCGCAAGAAAACAATAAAGAAATATTCTGCTCGGTTATCTTGATGAAATAGACTATAGCTTAATCGAAGTGGGAAATGACGACCGAGTCTTTGAAGTTGCGGAGAGTTTTATCGACTTCGGGATTTTAACGCAAAGCAGTTTCGATGAGCCAGCATGTAGCCGCTGCTATAATTAGCGGGTGTGACGCGATTGTCTCATGGAATTTCAAGCACATAGTAAACCATAAAATGATAAAGGGGGTAAAGATCATAACGGACAAAGAAGGGTATCCTGACTTGCTGATATACGCGCCGCCAATGCTTTTGGAAGATGAAGGAGATGAAAAAAATGATACATGATGTTCCCAAACCTGAAATAAGCGATGATTTCACGATCGACGACATTCACAAGATCAGGCGATGGAATTACGAGAGTCTGACTGTATAAAAATTTCAAGTAGTCAAAGCGACCTCGTTTCTTTTACGGTGTCACCCAGTTTTTCTATAAAGCCCCTGTCCTCCGCTGTTAGGCGATATCCGCGGCGGGATATGAGAAAATCCCTGTGGATATTGTCTCGCATGTCAGACCTCTTCTGGATCAGCGAAAACGTCGAGAGCACTTCCTCCGGCATCGGGGAAACCCACATGTAGGTGCCGGAAATTCTTTTGAGTATCTCGAACTGGCTTCCGCGCTCGTATATCGCTATGGCATGTCTCTTGCGGGCGTTCGTTCCGTTGGGAACACCGGACTGAAACTCCGAGTCGCCGTGGGTTATCTCGATGTGCCGCGAGAGGTCGTCGCACTTTACAATCCCATCGTGAGACAGGGGATGTCTGTCCGACATCAGCGCGAGATATTCGAACTCGCGCGCAAGTTCGAAGCGCAGGTTTTTCTCGCGGAACATGTCCTCGAAATAGTTCGAGTAATCAGCCCCGCACCGCACGATTCCGATACTGCATTCGCCGCTCGTGACGTACTCGATAACGCTCGCGGAGTTCGTTTCTCTGTAGTCGATATCCAACTCCCTGTCCGGAGGGACGGTCTTCATGAACTCGGTGAACGCGTACGACACGTAACTCGCCCTCGGAACGGCTACGCGGAGCGACACCTTCGACGCGCCGCCGTTCATTATCCTCTCCATCGCCTCGACCTCGGCCAATATATTTCTGGCCGCCGCGAGGAACGCGGTCCCCTTTTCCGTGGGAACCATGCCCTTTGGGGTACGCCTGAATATCGCCATGCCCAAGGTCTCCTCGAGTTCACGTATCGTCTTGCTCAGATGGGGCTGGTTCATGTAAAGCCGGTCGGCCGCCTTGGTTATCGAGCCGGTTCTTTCTACCTCGACGGCATATTTGAGATGAAGAGTGTTCAAGTCTATCGTCTCTTTTCCGTCAGATGATTTGAAAGTATCGCGAGCGATTCGGCCATATTTTCGTTCTGCACCAGTATGCCCCGCGGCACGCCCAACTGGACGGGGGCGAAATTCCATACCGCAAGAACCCCGCCATCCACGAGGATATCGCATACTTCCTGGGCAACGGCGGCGGGCGCGGTGATGATTCCTATTCGGACGTTCAATCTCGGACAGAGGTCACCGGCTTTCTCAATGGGAAAAACTTCCTTGCCGCATATCTCGCTCCCTATCAGTTTCTCCGCCACGTCGAACGCGGCGACTATCTCCAGCTTATAACTCTCGAAGCCCCTGTAGCACAGAAGCGCTTTGCCCAGATGCCCCGCGCCCGCCAGCACGGCGCGGTTCGGCATGTCATAGCCCAGGAAATGTTCTATGTCCGAAATGAGATCGTCGATCTTGAACCCCACCCGCGGTTTTCCGGAGACGCTGCTCACGGCCGCGAGGTCCTTCCTCACCAATCCCTCGTAAAGCTGCAAATCCGCTGCCATCAGGGAGGCCGATATGCGATCGTTCGAGGAAGTATCGAGATTTTTCAGATATTTCAGATAATGCGGAAGCCTCCGTATGGCCTGGCGCGACATCAGCTGCGTGATTTTATTGTCATCCTTCACAAACATCCCTCCGATTTGTGAATAAGGCAGACGGGATACCGCCGATTTTATGGATTGGCACGAATCAATATTTATGATATCGATATTCATGACTGAAGTCAACATTCATATATCGATATTGGAATATCGACATTCCAAAAAAACATTACCCAAACTTCCTTTTTGTGCTTAGACTTATCGCGAAAAGACCCGAAAGGGCGAAAAAACGGAGAGATGATGGGCGATAACGATGACGGGCGTATCCGATTACCTGCGATTCAGCGGCTCCAACTGCCGACATTGCTATAAATGCATAAGGCACTGTCCCGTCAAGTCGATCGGATTTTCGACCGGCAACGCGCGCGTGGAAATATTGACCGATGAATGTGTCATCTGCGGCAGGTGTTTCGTGGTATGTCCCCAAAAGACGAAGAGCATAAGGGACGACGCGCCCAAAGCCAGGGATATGATACGGCGCGGAGAAACCGTGGTCGCAAGCGTTGCGCCGTCCTTTTCGGCGAATTTCGAGGGAGTTTCCTTCGACTCGATGAGAACTGCGCTCGTGCGGCTCGGGTTCAGCGGCGCATCGGAGACGGCCCTGGGCGCGACCGTCGTGAAACGGGAATACGAGCATATAACGGCGTCAAATGACAGGAACATTATCATATCTTCCTGCTGCCATTCAGTCAATCTGCTGATACGCAAATATTTTCCCGAGGCCTTGCCTCATTTGGCGCCGGTAGTCTCGCCCATGAGGGCGCACTGCGCCGCCATAAAGTCGGAAAAACCGGACGCGAAAACCGTGTTCATCGGGCCGTGCATATCGAAGAAATCCGAGGCGGAGGAATATCGTGGGGCGGTCGATTGCGTGCTTACATTCGACGAACTGTCGCGGTGGTTTGCCGAAGAAGGAGTCGTACCTGAAAAATCGGCGAATCGCGAACCGCCCGAAACCGGACGCGCCAGAATATTCCCGACGCCGGGCGGCATCTTGAAGAGCATGACGGAACACCGCCGTGATCGCGGCTATATCGCCGTAGACGGGACGCAAAACTGCGTAAGCGCGATCAGGGGAGTCATCTCCGGAGACGTGCGCGACTGTTTCATCGAGATGTCGGCCTGCGTCGGTTCGTGCGTCGGCGGGCCCGCCATGTCGGGCTCGGGCAGATTTCTCGTAAAAGACCGGATAGCGGTGGAGGCGTCGGCCGGTGAACTTGATTTCGACACGGCGTTTCCCGAAGAAAGTTCGATCGTTCAGAAATTCGAGCCGAGCCCAGTCAGAAAAATTTTTCCGGGAAGCGCGGCCATCGAGGAGACATTGAGGGCCATGGGCAAGAAACGCCCCGAGGACGAACTCAACTGCGGAAGCTGCGGTTACGACACCTGCCGCGACAAAGCGCTCGCCGTGCTCACCGGCAAGGCCGACATCACCATGTGTCTGCCGTATCTGCACGAGCGCGCGAAATCGTTCTCCGACACCATCATAAACAACACTCCGAACGGAATAATCGTCTTGGACAAGTCGCTGGCGATTCAACAGGCGAACAGGGCCGCCCGCGCGATACTCAACATCCGGGAAGAGTCGGACGTCAAAGGCAGGAACGTGTCGTGCGTCCTCGATCCGCTGCCTATACTCCGTTCCGCCGATACTGGCGAGAACATTTATGAAAAGAGGACATATCTCGTCGAATATAAAAAATATGTGATGCAGACAATTATTCACGACGACGGGCACAATATCATCATCGTGCTGATGCGCGACATAACCGAGGAAGAGATCGGCCGAAACCGCAAGGTCGAAATATGCGGCGAGACGATAGAGATAACCGACCGCGTGATCGAACGCCAGATGCGCACCGTCCAGGAGATAGCGTCCCTGCTGGGGGAGACGGCGGCTGAAACTCAGATAGCGCTCTCCAGGCTGAAAGAGACGATCCACAATGAACAATTTCTGCATTGACATAGGCTGGCGGAGTCTCAACAAGCACGGCGAGCGCCTGTGCGGCGACAGGGTGGATATAGTCGATTCGGACTCTACCGTCATAGTGCTGGCGGACGGGCTCGGCAGCGGGGTCAAGGCCAACATTCTTTCCACGCTCACGGCGCGGATAATTTCGACGATGATATCCCGGAACATGAGCCTGCAAAAATGCGTGTCGACTGTCGCCGCTACCCTGCCTGTCTGCCCGGTGAGACGCATAGCGTATTCCACGTTCACCATCATCAAAATTTCCGGCGGCCGGGAGGCGCCGGACGATATGGATGCCGAGGTAATTCAGTACGACAACCCTCACGTCATTATGCTTCGCGGCGGCAAGAACTTCGAGTATCCGAGCGTCGCTGAACAGATGGACGGCAAGACAATATACAAATCGAGGATAAAACTTCAGGAAAACGACGTATTCGTCGCAATGAGCGACGGCGTGATTCACGCCGGGATGGGCAGCCGCCTCAGTTTCGGATGGCAAAGGGAGAACGTGGCTGGTTTTCTGGAGGGAAAATATAAAAACGAGTACACGGCAAAGACGCTCACGACGATACTGACGGATGAAGCCGCCCTGCTCTGCGACGACAAGCCTGGCGATGACACCACGGTGGCGGTAGCGCGAATCCGCGGGAGGAAACCGGTCAATCTCCTGATCGGGCCGCCCGTGAATCCCGACGACGATGAGAAGATGATGTCGCTCTTCTTCTCAAAGGAGGGCCGCCATATAGTGTGCGGCGGAACCACGTCGTCAATAGCCGCGAAGTTTCTGGAAAGCGAGCTGCGGGTATCTCCCGAAGGCTACGCGGCCCCGGATATCCCTCCCACAGCTGAGATAGAGGGCGTAGATCTCGCTACCGAGGGGGTGGTCACGATAAACAGGGTACTCGAATATTCCAGGGACTACATCGGCGACAACTCGCGGTACAACGAGTGGAGCCGGGGCGCGGACGGCGCTTCGCGGGTCGCGGGTATGCTTTTCGAGGAAGCCACTGACATCAACTTCTTCGTGGGGCGGGCGATCAACGCCGCTCATCAGAATCCCGGTCTGCCCATTGGGTTCAGCATAAAGATGAGCCTGGTCGAGGAACTCTCGGAGTCACTCAAAAAAATGGGCAAGAGGATAAAGGTCAGCTACTTTTGAAGAGGGATTTTCGATGATCGAGATTGATATATGCCTTGGAAGTTCGTGTCACCTGAAGGGCGCGCACGACGTGCTGAAGGAGTTCCGAAATATGGCGGCTGAAATGTCGCTCGAAGGAGAAGTCGAGATGAGGGGGCGGTTTTGCATGAAAAAATGCCGGCAGGGGGTGTCAGTATCTATAGGAAACGAATATTACAGCGTGTCGCCGGCTACGGCCCGCGAGTTTTTCAGGGAGGCCGCCGCGCGCAAGAACGCTTGACGCGGCGATATGGGGAGGGTATTTACGGTCATGAGTGAAGCAAGCGAAACATTCGATTTTCAAGACGTCGATGAGATAATCGGCGCGGCCGGCAGCGGGCCGAGTTCCATAATAGCGATACTCCAGGGAATACAGGAACGTTTTCGGTACATTCCGCGGGAGGTATTTCCGCGGCTTGCCGAAAGGCTGAGCATAAGCGAGGCGAGAATTTACGGCGTGGCGACGTTTTACGAGAATTTCTCGCTCGAACCGAAGGGCAAGTTCGTCATAAAAGTTTGCGACGGCACAGCCTGCCACGTGAGGAAATCCGTACCCATTCTCGAACGCCTCAGGAGCGAATTGGGCCTCTCTAAAGAGCGAGTTACGACTGAAGACCTCGGTTTCACAGTGGAGACCGTCGCGTGTCTGGGCGCCTGCGCGCTCGCTCCTGCGCTGACCGTGAACGACAAAGTCTATCCCGCCATGACTCCGGACAAAGCGTCCGAGATGCTGCGCGCGCTCAAGGGGTAATCGGGGTGAAGCTGACAAACAGAGCCGAATTGGTTTCTCTGCGTGAAAAGTGCCGCGCGGCGGCGGCATCGGAGAAAAAGAGGATACTCGTGTGCACGGACAACGGATGTCTCGCGAGCGGCGCCATGGATGTGTACGAGGCGTTCAGGAAAGAACTCGCCGCCTCGGGCCTGTCCTGGTCGGTCGAACTGACGCGGGACGATCACGATATCGGGCTCAAGAGAAGCGGCTGCCACGGACTCTGCGAGCTGAGCGTGCTTGTCCGTATAGAGCCTGACGGCTGTCAGTATTTCAAAGTCAAACCGGAGGATTGCCGCGAGATAGTCGGGACGAGCGTGAAGAAAAACGGCTGTGTCGAGCGGCTCTCTCATAATGTGAACGGCGTTCCGGCGCACAGACAGGACGAGATACCTTTTTACAAAAAACAGAACAGGGTGGTCCTCGAACACTGCGGGCGTATAGACGCCAACTCGATACTGGAGTATCTGAGCGTGGGAGGCTACAGCGCGTTCGAACGCGCGCTGTTCGACATGACGCCCGACGAGATAGTGCGCGATGTAAACGAGTCGAACCTGAGAGGGCGCGGCGGAGGCGGATTCAAGACCGGCCGCAAGTGGGAGCAGGTGAAGCGTCAGGCGTCCGCCAAGAAATACGTCGTCTGCAACGGCGACGAGGGCGATCCGGGAGCGTTCATGGACAGCAGCATAATGGGCAGCGACCCGCACCGCATGTTGGAGGGCATGATGATAGCCGGACTCGCCTGTGGGTCGGACGAGGCATATATTTACGTCAGGGCCGAGTACCCGCTCGCGGTCACTCGTCTCAAAAAAGCCATAGCCGATGCCGAGGAACACGGCTTGCTGGGCGACAGCATACTCGGCAGCGGATTCTCGTACCGAATCCGCATAAACAGGGGCGCGGGGGCGTTTGTCTGCGGCGAGGGCAGCGCGCTCACGGCGTCGATAGAGGGCAAACGGGGAATGCCCAGGACGAAACCTCCCCGCACGGTCGAACACGGTCTGTTCGACAAACCGACGGTTCTGAACAACGTGGAGACGTTCGCAAGCGTTCCGGTGATTATAGAACGCGGGGCTGATTTTTACCGTTCGATCGGGCCCGAGAACAGCCCGGGCACCAAGACCTATTCCCTCACCGGAAACGTGCTCAACACCGGCCTGATAGAAGTTCCGATGGGGATGACGCTGCGCGACGTGATATTCGATGTCGGAGGCGGTATGCGCGGCGGAACGGAATTCAAGGCCGTCCAGATAGGCGGGCCGTCCGGCGGATGCCTCACGAAAGACCATCTTGACCTTCCGATGGACTTCGACTCCCTGAAAAAAGTCGGCGCGATGGTCGGCTCAGGCGGGCTCGTCATTATGGACTCGTACACCTGCATGGTCGAGGTCGCGAGATTTTTTATGAACTTCACTCAAAACGAGTCCTGCGGCAAATGTATCCCCTGCCGCGAGGGGACCAAGCGGATGCTCGCCATACTGGAGCGGATTGTCGATGGGCGGGGCGAGGATGGCGACATCGACCTGCTGCTTGAGATAGGCGACCTCATCACGCACACGTCGCTCTGCGGACTGGGAAAGAGCGCGGCTGGCCCTGTGGTCAGCACCATCAAATACTTTCGTGACGAATACGAGGCACACATAAAAGAAAAGCGCTGTCCGGCCGGAAGCTGCAAAAAACTGACGCGGATATCCATAGATCCTGCGAAATGCAAAGGATGCTCGAAGTGTTCCAAGGTCTGTCCCGTCGGCGCTGTTTCCGGGAAGATAAAAGAGCCGTTCGCGATCGACGTGTCCAAATGCGTGAAGTGCGAGGCATGTGTCGGCGCGTGTCCGTTCGGCGCGGTTGTAAAGGGGTGAGCGGGAAATCATGAAGGGCAACGGCGAATATATGACCATAGACGGCATACCGGTCGCGATAGAGGGCGAGAAAAATATCCTCGAAATTGTGCGCAAAATAGGCATAAAAATGCCGACGTTCTGCTACCACACAGAGCTGTCGATCTACGGCGCTTGCAGGATGTGCGTGGTTGAAAATCAGTGGAACGGGATAGACGCGGCATGTTCGGCGGCCCCGCGTCCGGGGCTGGAAATACGGACGAACACGGAACGCCTTCGCAAGTACCGAAAGATGATACTGGAACTGCTCTTGACCAATCACTGCCGCGACTGCACTGCGTGCGGCAACAGCACGCGCTGCAAACTTCAGGATCTCGCGACGCGGTTCAACATCGACGGCCTTCGCTTTCCGAACACGGCGGCGGAACCCAACATAGACGACTCATCCCTTTGCGTAACGAGGGACAGGAGCAAGTGCATCCTCTGCGGTGACTGCGTCAGAATGTGCAACGAGATACAAAACGTCGGCGCGATCGATTTCGCCGGCCGCGGCTCCAAAATGAGCGTGAGTTCCTCGTTCGGCGTTCCGATGGCGGAATCTCCCTGCGTCGGATGCGGACAGTGCGCGGCGGTCTGTCCGACCGGCGCGATAGTCGTCAAAAACGATATCGAACGGGTGTGGAAGGCTTTGGACGACAAAGAAACAAAGACCACAGTCCAGATAGCCCCGGCCGTTCGTGTGGCGTTGGGCGAGGAATTCGGGCTGCGCGGCGGTGAGAACTCGATTGGCGCTATTGTGGCGGCCCTGCGCAGGATGGGCTTCGACGAGATATACGATACGGCGGCCGGCGCCGACCTCACGGTTCTGGAGGAGTCGAACGAACTTTTGAAGCGGCTGGAATCCGGTGAAAACGACATGCCGCTGTTTACCTCCTGCTGCCCCGCGTGGGTGAACTACTGCGAGAAATTTCACCCCGACCTGATGCCGCACGTGTCTACGTGCCGCTCACCGATGCAGATGCTCGCGGCGGTAATACACGAACAGAACCGCGCCTCCCGGAGAAAATCGGTTCATGTGGCGGTCATGCCCTGTACGGCGAAGAAGTTCGAGTCCGCGAGAGAGGAATTTCGGTCTGACGAAGGGAGATACGTCGATTACGTGATAACGACGCAAGAGCTGATACGGATGATCCGCGAATCCGGGATAGCCTTTTTGGAGCTGGAACCGGAGGCGGTGGACACCCCGTTCGGAACTGTGAGCGGCGCCGGAGTGATCTTCGGAGTCACCGGAGGAGTGACCGAGGCCGTTTTGAGGCGAGTGTCGTCAGACAAAACGCCCACCGCCCTGATGTCTCTGAAATATAAGGGCATACGCGGGGCTGAGGGGATAAAGACCGCGACCGTCAAGTACGGCGACCGCGAACTGAAGACAGCGGTGACAAGCGGGCTCGGCAATGCCTCCCTGTTGATAGACAGGATAAATAAAGGAGAGCGTTACGATTTCGTGGAAGTCATGGCGTGCCCCGGCGGTTGCGTGTGCGGAGCGGGCCAGCCGTTCGCCCATGGCGGCGAAATGGCGAAACGCGGCGACGGCCTGTATTCGGCCGACAGGATGTGCGGGATAAAACGCTCCGAGGAAAACCCCCTCATGGTCTCGCTGTACTCGGGCCTGCTGAAAGGCAAAGTCCACGATCTGCTTCACGTGAACTATTCGGAAAGGGCGGGGGCGATATCCCATGACTGAGGTTAACGTATGCATCGGAAGCGCCTGTCACGTCCGTGGCGCGTACAACGTGGCGCAGACATTTCAACAGATGATAGAGGAAAAATCGCTGCACAGCGAGATGGAACTCAAGACGACATTTTGCGTGAGGGAATGCCATAACCCCGGAGTGGCGGTAACTGTGGGAAAGACGAAATACAACATCTCGGCCGAGAGCGCCGCGGATTTTTTCAACGAAAACATCGCCACCGGGGTAAAGCGCCTATAAAAATGGTCGAATGAAAAATTAAGGAAACGCTGAATAAATCGCCCTTATGAGTTCAACTTCTCACTGAGAACTCAAATTTCCCCGGCGAGAGGCATTTCGATTATTTATGGGCCATATTAGAGCTCAAAACGCGC
>JAIRKI010000002.1 GCA_031260185.1 Synergistaceae bacterium
ACCGGACGAGATTGCGCCGGTTGGTGGGCGATTCCCGCTCCGCCCGTACCGCCTCGTCCTCGATGTCGAAGGCGTCCATCTCCTCCTGAAACGCCAGCGCGTCCGCCGCGGGGGCGGCAACCTGCCGCCCGTTCTCCCCCGCTTCGATGCCGTCCCCGCCCTCAAAAGCGGAACCGCCCTCGTCTCCGGGGGCGGTTCCTGCGTTTATATATTCGTTACGGGGAACTGGCGCTCGGGCGCAACGTGCTCGTGGCTTTGGGCGGTTCCTGCGTTTATATATTCGTTACCTTCGCCCCGTTGTTTCTCGCTGGGTCGTTCTTTTTCCGAAGTAATTCCATTTCTAAATCAACAAGGCATTAATTATCCAAGTCCATGAGGTAATGGACGTTGAACACATATGGGACGAGCTTAAAGAAAAAGGGTTCTACAACCGCGTATTTTCTGGCATTGACGCTTTGGAGGATCACTTGGTCGATGAGCTTTTAAACTTGAAAACTCTCCGGAGATTTACACGCTCCATTACCTCATGGCCTTGGATAATTAATGCCTTGTTGATTTAGAAATGGAATAATATGGGCGACTCGTGTATATCCTGTCTATGACTTCCATCAGAGCCTTGTTGGATTCACTTTCCGGCGCCGGTTTGCAGTAATAACCGCTCCTTTGAATCCCTAAAAGCACGCGTTTACGGCGTATTGATATCTCCTTATTCTCGGGTTCTATGAAACCGCGCTTATAATCCGTTGATTTCAGCGGATTTTTTTTCAACCAATCGACCTCTGCTTTCAACCGGCCGATCTGCCTGTATGGCTCCGCTTCTTTCATCTCCGCCGCTTTGGCGTTCCGGAACGCGTCTTTGCCAAATATGTCCTTCGCGCGCTCTTGGAGTTCCTTCTTCCATTTGACTGTTTGAGTCGGATGAACGCCATACTCGCCGCCGGCAAGCTCAACCAAGGTCTTTTGTTCCTGTAGTCCCGGCATCGCTACTTTCGCCTTGAATTCCGAACTGTACTTCTTTCTCATCGAATCGCTTCTTTCAGGAGCTATTTTACCAAAACCGCCTTCGCTCTTTTATTGCTTAATGGGTGGTCCTATTTTGCGGGGCCATTATAATGCAAATGATGAACGCAATTTTGCTTTGCGATGAGCCGGAACTCTCCGTTTAGGAGGCGGTAGCTCTGAGGGTGCGCGTCGTTTTGAAATTTCTCGGATGTATGGCCCTGTTCATCTCGGGTTATATGACGATCCCGTTTCTGGTCGCCTCCGTGACCGAGGGGGAAAACCAATACGCGTTCGCAGGGGCGATTTTCGTCGGCGTCAGCGCGGGCTTGGCGATGCTCTATTTCGGCAGGCGATCGACATTTTCGAAAATGGGCGCGGGCGAGGTGTTTATGTCCGTCGCTCTGACCTGGGTGACGGCGAGCGCGATAAGCGCGTGCGCGTACCGGTTTTACGGCGCGGCCCCGACTTATACCGACGCTTTTTTCGAGAGCATGTCGGGATTCACCACCACTGGCGCAACGATTTTCGAAAACCCGGGCGCGCTACCGCGTTGCCTTCTCACTTGGCGGGCAATGACGCACTGGCTCGGCGGCATGGGCATCATCGCGCTGACGCTTGTCATGATGCCGTTCGCCGGCGCGAGCGGGCTCAAGATGTACAGCGCCGAAGCGCCCGGCATAACGCACGGGAAAATAACGCCCCGCATTCGGCAGACGGCGCTCTATCTGTGGGGAATCTATTTCGCGTTCACCGCCGCGCTGACGCTTCTGCTGACGCTCGGGGGGATGAATTTTTTCGAGGCGCTGAACCACTCGGCGGCGACCGTGTCGACCGGGGGTTTTTCCGCCTCTTCGGCGGGCGCGGCGTCGTTCCGAAACGCCTATTGCGAACTCGTCATCATCGTATTCATGTACATATCCGGCGCGAATTTCGCGCTGCATTTTTACGCCGTTAAAAACGGCACGCTCAAAAATTATTTCCGCGACCCCGAGTTTCGTTTTTACACAGTTGCCGTGATTGGTTTTTCCATTCTGGCCTCCCTAAGTATATATTTCAGCGGAGCGGCGCCCTCGCCGCTGCCGGCCCTGCGGAGCGGCGCCTTTCAGGTTGTCAGTTTCATCACCACCACGGGTTTCGTGTCGTCCGATTATGATTTGTGGCCCCCGTTCGCGAGAACGCTGCTCTTCATCTGCCTGTTCCCGGGCGGATGCGCCGGATCGACGGCGGGGGGCATAAAACATATCCGCGTACTGGTTATGCTGCGGCACATCAAAAGTCAAATATCGCGCACGCTGAATCCGCGCTCGGTGCCGGTCTATCCCGCCGGCGACGGCGCGCTCGAACCGGCCGCGGTGTCGTCGTGCATGGCTTTCTTCGGGCTTTTTTTCGTCGTCTACGCGCTCAGCGCGTTCGCCATGAGCCTGCACGAGCCCGATCTTCTCACCGCGCTGTCGGGAGCGGCTTCGGCGCTTGGAAATGTGGGGCCGGCGTTCGGGCGTCTCGGGCCGATGAACACCTTTTCGGAACAGGCGTGGCAGGTCAAGTGGATTTACTCGTTTTTGACGCTGTGCGGCAGGCTCGAGCTTTACACGGTCATCGCGCTGTTTTCGGGAGCGTTCCGGCGCGAGGGTATAATAAAAGAATAACGGAAACGCTGATTGATTCGCCCGCGCTGCATTTTGCCGTTTGGGAACACCGGCGCCGCAAGGGTTTAAATCTTTACCCTTTAGGCTTCTGGCGATAAATCAGCCCTTTTTAAATATCCTGTCGGGAGGCGTCGCGTTTGCGTATAGTGATCGTCGGAGCGGGTGAGGTGGGTTTCAGCGTGGCGCGCAGCCTTTCGCGGGACGGCAACGACGTCGTCGTGGTGGAGATGGATCCGGAGCGGGCCGCGAAAGCCGAGAACGAACTGGACGCGCTGGTTGTGCGCGGCAACGGCGCGCGTCCCAATGTCCTCGAAAAGGCCGGGATAAAGCCGGGCGGCGGTGCGGAGATGCTAATAGCGTGTTCGAGCCGCGACGAGGTGAACATACTGGCCTGCTGGATAGCGAAAAAAATGGGCGTCGAGCGGGTCGTTTCGCGCGCGGTCGGCCTCGAATTCACCGACACCGACGCGTGGAGCCGCGAGCTGGGCATCGGCAAAATGGTCTCCCCAGAGCGCAGCGTGGCGCGCGAGGTAGAAAATCTTCTGGAGACCCAAGGCGCTGTGTATTCGTCCGAATTTGACGAACACGCGGGAATTTACGCGTTCAAAGTGGAAGAGGACAGCCCCGCGCGCGGCGTGACGCTGCTCGAACTCAGAAAGAAAAATCCGAAGCTGGTTACGATAGTCGCGTTCGTCCGGCGGGGCGAAGAGGGATTCATCCCCAAAGCGACGGACGAACTCGCGGCGGGCGATCTGTGTTACTCGTTCTGCTACCTCGACCAGATACAGGAGATAGCGGAGCTGTATCAACCGCGCAAGTCGAGGAGGCTGAAACGCGTCATCATCGTGGGAGCGGGGAAAGTGGGCTTTCAGACCGCTTTTCTGCTTCACGGCAATATCAAGGGCATCGACGTCCGCATCATCGAGATCGACCGTGACAAATGCGGGCGCGTGGCCGGAGAGCTTCCGAAGGCGACCGTCCTTTGGGGCGACGGCGCGGACGAAGAACTGCTGACGCAGGAGGGCATAGAAAACGCCGGAGGATTCGTGGCCGCGACCGGCAGCGACGAAGTCAATCTCGTGCTGGCTTCCCAGGCTAAAATGCTCGGCGCGGGAAAGAGCGTCGCGGTAATACGGCGAAAAAATTACATGAAACTGGCCGAGGCCATGCCGATAGACGCGATCGTGAACAGAAACGACGCGCTGTCGTCGGTGCTGATAAGCGCGGTCCGCCGCTCCGAGAGCGCTAGCACGCTGGCGCTCCTCGATCAGATAGGGGCCGAGACGCTGCGGGTATCGATCCCCGACGGCAGCCCCGCGATCGGAGTCGAGCTGAAAGATCTGCCGCTTCCAACCGGTTCTCTCCTCGGGCTGGTGAGAAGGGAGAGGGGGGCGGGGGAATTGTTCATCCCCACCGGCAAGTCGAGCCTCGCGGCGGGCGACAAGGTGATCGTTTTCTCAGCGCTGGAAGCGGTGAACGATGTGCTCGAAACTCTGGGGGTCAGCGTGGATTGAACTTTTCGCGTCCGGCGCGTTTTATGACGATAACGACGGCCGCCGTGTCGCTCTTTATGATTTTTCCGGCGTCGTGGGGCGCAGCGATCGGCGACGGCGGCGCGGCGCCGTTGTTTTCGGCGAGTGCAGTTGGGATGCTGATCTCGGCGCTGCTTTACTCTGTCTCGCGAAAATATTCCGTCGGGGATATGAACGCGCGCGAGGCCATTCTGTCGGTCGCGGGTTCATGGGTGTTAGCTTCGGTCGTCACAGGGCTGCCGTATTTTTTTTCGCGGACGGCGGGGTCTTTTCTCGACGCGATGTTTGAAGGTGTTTCCGGTTTCACCACCACCGGGGCGTCGGTCATCGAAGACTTGGCGTCCGCGCCGCGGAGCATATTGCTGTGGCGGAGTTTTTCGCAGTGGATTGGCGGCATGGGCATAGTGGTCATGGCGCTCGCGGTTTTCCCCATGTCCGGCGCCGGTACGCGGCTTTACAAAGCCGAAATGACCGGCCCGTTTCACGGGCGGTTGACCCCCCGAATCCAGGAGACCGCTGTCATTTTGGTCAAAACGTATCTGATTCTCACCTGCGCGCAGGTCGCCATGCTGCTGTGGGTGGGGCTGGGCGTTTTCGACGCCCTCACTCTCTCGTTCAGCACGATCGCTACGGGAGGTTTTTCTCCTTACCGCGACAACGTGGGACATTTCGCCGGGACGTACGCGAAATGGGTGACGGCGGTCTTTCTTTTTCTCTCGGCATCCAACCTTATGTTTTTTTATTCTCTCGTCACGAAAAAAAATTTTGGCGCGGCGGGCGAAAACTCCGAGATGAAATTTTACGCGTTCACGCTGATCGTCTTCGGCGCGCTAATCTCCTCGCTGCTTTACCTGGACGGAATATACGGGTCGGCGCGGGAATCATTGGCGGAGGGTTTTTTTCACACAGTCAGCATATTGTCGACCTGCGGTTTTTTCACAGCCGATTACTGCGAATGGCCCGCTTCCGTCCGAATCCTGACGCTCGCGCTCATGTTCTGCGGCGGATGCTCGGTTTCGACCGCCGGCGGGATGACTTGCGCCAGGGTTCTGACCGTGCTTCGCCATATCGGCGCGGAATTCAGGCGCAGATTGCACCCGAGGGCGATCATCCCCACGCGCGTGGGCGATTCACCGGCGGACGAGGGCGTCGTGTCGGCCTGTTTCGCTTACGTCACCGCGTACACGGCGATATTCACGGCGGCGATGGCGATAGCGGGATTGTTCGGTCTCGACGTCGCCGCGGCTTTTTCGGGCGCGGCCGCCGCGCTGGGAAACGTCGGCCCTGGATTCGGGATGGTCGTTCCGAGCGCGGCGAGTACGGCCGAAACTTACGCGTCTTTGCCGTCCGCCGTAAAGATAGTATACATGTTCCTGATGCTCTGCGGAAGACTGGAAATTTTCACGCTTCTCGTGATCTTCACCCCGGATTTTTGGAGGAAATAGGGGAAAAGGGCGCGGTGTACCGTAACTTACCGCACTAACGAAACATTATGAATCAATATGCGACGGCTTGGCGGAGAAATTTTTTCTGCATACAAGGAGGACAGGTACAGGATGGTTTATGTGTTTTATGGCAAAGACCATGCAATCTACCTTCGTCGGAGTCGAAATATCCCTCGATTATGTTGTAATTCCATTTCTAAATCAACAAGGCATTAATTATCCAAGGCCATGAGGTAATGGAGCGTGTAATCTCCGGAGAGTTTTCAAGTTTAAAAGCTCATCGACCAAGTGATCCTCCAAAGCGTC
>JAIRKI010000063.1 GCA_031260185.1 Synergistaceae bacterium
TTCGTTGTGTTCTTGACGAAAACGTATACGAAACAGGAATAAAAGTTTCTGAATCGGATTTTGAGTCAATAGAAATTTCGGCAGATAAATTTCACCCGGATTGGAACTATATAATCTGCAAAAAAATGTCATAACTTGTCAAGGTTATTTTTGGACATTTCCTTACTTCTTTTCCCTCCGCTATCTTTTTTTCAGTATCACCTCGTAATTTTGCGTCGACAATCCTCTTACGCAAGTCGTTCGACAACGGATTCACCATTCTGCAAGCCCTCCATTCTCGGATCGCTTACAGAATAATATATAGTGTATGTTTTGTCAAAGTGCTATAAAAAGATATTAGACAGGCTTTGACAATTTTATCAAACCGCATATGACTCCCTCCTCATTCCTCAAACCCTGAATCCCGTACTCGCAGTGTCCGGCAATTCTCGGAGATTGTCCGCACGGTTTGCTGAGTGAAACCGTCATTGCTTTCGGCCTCGACTTCCAGTGAGACCTTGACCTTCGCGCCGTTAACGGAAATCAAGTGTTGAATTATTTCCTCGACGTACTTCTGCGTATCGCGGTTTATTCGCGTTGTATCGAGGTCGGCGGACATAAAGAACCGTTTGTTTTTCGGCGCGGGCGGGTCTTCGTGAGCCCCGGCAGGTTGTGTCCCAGTGCCGTCGCTTGGCGGATAAATGGTGGCTGTCGAGGAACCGTCGTTTCCAATGCTCGCGGGAACGCTTGCCCCACTGCCTGGAGCGCGAGCCGCCGCTTCTGCCTGACGTTTCGCTTCATCATCGGCAATCTGTTTCTGCGCCGTAGCCACTTTAACCAGATAACCGGAACGCTCGATAATGCCGACATACTGGTTGAATTTCAGGTCGATATAACGTGTGCCGTCAAAACCGGATGCGAACGCGAAATACTCAGTGGAGTTCAGTCCTGTCTGGATTGCCTTTTCGAGGACGATGTCGTTTGCCAAGCGTGGGAGATAGCAGTAGGTGCATAGATACTCCCACAGTTTTTTGACGGCGATGTTGTCTGTGTCCTTCCACAGCACGTTGTCCAGTTCCATCCGCAGGAGAGCCGGTGCCCACTCTACGATGATCGCCTCGTTCTGGAGCATCTTCTTGGCGGCTTTGGAGACAATGCCGTCATTGCCGCCGCTGATGCGAACGGTATCCCAGACGATAGTTTTCATGTCCGCGTCTTTGTCGATGTATGGCACGAGAAGCCAGCAATACGCTTCCTTAATCCGGGCATCCACAGTCTCGTTGCTCCTGCGGAGGTTGTTGTCCGTCTCGCGGTTTTGCGCGGCGTCAAGGTTCAAGTCTTCGCTGTCGTTCTTGATCGACTTCCACGCAAGGCAGAGCCGAACTTCCTGTTTCAGGCTCGACATCAAATCCTGGTCGGGCGCGATAAACGCGAGCATATTGCGGTAAATACGCGGCGTATTGCCGCGGTTATTCAGAATATCCGTGACCGCCATCATAGCTGTGTTGCTCTTATTGGTCGCTTTGTATTCGTCCGCGGGGCGCAAAATGACAATGCGGGCAGCCTGTTCGTCGGGTACGTCCAGCGATGACGACGGGCAGATATGAATGCCGGCGAATGGAGGCTCCTTGCGAAGCCCGCGAAGCCGCGTCTCGATTTCATACTCCACATCGGAAGCGGAAACCTGCGTGGCTCGGTCTTCCACGGTCTTGCGCAGCGTCGGGCGAGTATCGTACCAGAAGCGGTCGCCGGACGGATTGGTGTAAAGATAGGCAAGCGAGGATGTCAGTGTGTTAAGCGCGTCGTTGAAGTTGGCGATATTCTCGCCGGGCTGAAGCACGCCGAGACGGATTCGGGAAGCCTCGATGCCGCGCACATTCTGGCCGCGAGACGTCGGCGCCGAACCGAGCATTACCGCTCTCGCTACCCTGCGTGAAGCGAGACAGGAACCATAGCGGATATTCCTCTGGTCGTTCTGGTATGGAACAGAATTTTTGCCGTCCACTTCCCGATCAACCAATCCGTTCCACTCCTCACCAAGATTGCGCATCAGTTCGAATTGAACATTGCCGGAATCGAGCGGAATTGAACCCGGCATGATGATCAAACTGGCGTCATTGCCCATCCAGAGTTCGTGAATCACTGCCGCCATCAGGCGCAGTACGCCGCGTGTGCGCTGAAATCTCCCCAAAGTCGACCAGTCCTCATACAGCCGGTCAAAAATTTCCGGGTGTATCGGATAGCACGAAATCATGCGATTTTTGTATTCCAATTCTTTGGCTTCCATCGGAAAATCACTCTGGTTCTCATTGTACATCTGGCTGAACTTTGCGCAAACGGTGTCGCGCCCTTCGGGATTTTTACAGTCGAGAAACAGTCTGCGGCGCACGACCTCAAAACCCTCGTTAGCGGCGACGGGTTTCCATATCGACTCCATGCGTCCGAAGGTATGCTCTATCGTTTCAAGGGCGGTCTTGCCCGCCTCGCCGCCGATTTCAATTTCGGATTCTGGGATGGACGCCACGACGAGGCTGTTCTTGCTTGCCCGTGACGCCTCTGTCATTTCCTGAATGAACGAGATGAAGTTGTCGAACGTGCCTGCCGGAAGTCCGATAGTGCCGTAGATTTTCTTGGCGTACGCGACCAACTCGTCCATAAGGATAAGGCAGGGCGCGGCGGCGTCAAACAGATTTTTTAACGCTTCCGAACCGGGGGAAACGCCCTTTCTATCCGCTTCTTTCACAAAATCGTAGAGTTTCGGATTGCCCGCCGACTCCGCAAGCTGCGCCGCCATTTCTCCCCACAGCGTGTTGATGGTGATGCCGGGCATGTTGTTCGGGCGCTTGCTCCTTGTCGGGTCGAGCGCGGTGCCGACAAGAACGGAGACATTCGCTTTCGGCAAAACCGAAACTCCAGCAAGCTGCAACACGGGTTTGACATTGGGTATCTTGTCTATGGGCACTCTGCCGCGCATCATGTGGTACAGCGCCAGCATACTGTGCGTTTTGCCGCCGCCGAACGCGGTCTTTAACTGGATGACAGGCTCTCCGTCCTTGCCGCAGACGCGCCGGAGCGATTGTTCCAAAAGGCCGGTAATACCTTCGGTGACATACGTGCGGGCAAAGAATTCAACCGGGTCGCGGTATTCGAACGAACCTTCACCACGCGCCACTTGCGCCAAGTCGGCGGCAAACTCGGCATTTTTATAACGTCCCTGCGCCACGTCGGGATGAGGCTCTATGACGTCACGCCAGATCGGCAGATTGCTCATCGGAGACTGGAGCAATATATTGTTTCTGTTGGTACGCCCTGCGCGTTGTATGAGAGATGAAATGCCGTCCGAAGCTATTTTCATTGAATTTGCGTCAATATCGATCCCTTTTGCGAAAATCGTCATTGAGCCGTTCTCGGAACCGTAGCGCGAGGCCCGAAGCAGTCCGCGGATTTTCTCCGCGCTCTCCGGGTCGATTTGCTCGGCGAGCCTCGACATGGTGTCCAGCGCGCGCCATGTGTCGTCGTCGGAGAAATCCTGTCCTCCGATATGCGCGAGTTTGTTTCGTACGCCCATAAGTTCTTTCGCCCAGGTGCGATGATCAATGGAGAGTTTCTTGCGGAAAACCGCGTTCCAGTTGATGTCGAACAGTAACAGGCACCTCTGGATGTCGAGCGATTCCGTCAGCGTTTTGTCGTCGCCGGAAGCGGGCAGGCCGTGTTTTTGGTCGTCATACAGCGCGTCGATGACGGCAGTCTGCCACCAGTTCTCTTTATAATTATTTTTGAGTTCTCGGACGATATATGGAGCGAACGCGCCCAGCAGTATTCTTAATCCCTGCGAAACCTGTACGTGATTGTCGGCCATTTTGATTCCCCCTAATCGTTGGAGTTAGTGCGCGATATTTCCACGCACTTGATCCCATATTGCCGCAATTGCTCCACATCTACCAAATCAAACGATAATTCTTTAAATTTTTTGAAACGCGGCTTATTTAGTCCTGTCGGGACGTGGCCGCTGATTTTTTCTTTCAGCCTGCCTCGTTCGCGAGGAGTTAACGTATTCAAATGTATAACGAGCACATAAACGACATCTTTCGTAAATTCGTCTCCCAAAGAATATTTTCTCAGCAAGCTGTCTTTAATTTTCTCGCCCATTTCGAGATTAAAACAGCATGGGCTTCTTCCTGGTCTGGATTGAGAAGAGTGCGCTTCTTTTTTCCCGTTCCGGCCTCAACGAGTAATTTATAATCATGTTCACGTTGTTCTTTTGACGCGTTTGGATGTTGAAAATCCTTGACCTCGATAAAATAAAGACAATTTGCGGATTCAACAACAAAGTCTACGGCTTTCATGCCTCTCGGGTTAGTCTGCGTATCGTCAAACCGCTCCGCAATGCCGCAATCGGAAAAATCGAACCGCAGATTACCCTCCTCAAAAGTATTATTCATCGTCCTGTATCCCCATTGCGTTGGCAACTACCGCATTAAACAGCTTTTCTCCAGCCTTTTCAAGTACGTTTTCAGAGAGATTTGTATATTCGGAAGACGATACACATTCGATGCTGCCGTTTTCCGTTTTCGATAGATTGAAGAACATGACGCTATTAACGTCTGATTTTTTAATGTCAAAGTACCGCGCAAGGTTATAGTTATGCGTTGCGAGAAAAATCTGCACACCATTGCTTTGAAGTTCGAGAAGAATTTCAACAAGAACAGGCACAAGTTCTGGGTTAAGGCTGTTTTCTGGTTCGTCCCAAAAAAGGATTGAGCCTTTTTTGATTTGTTCATTACGAATCAAGGCTGCAAGCAATCCGAGCTTTCTAAACCCAGACGCTTCTGCTGAAAACTCAATTTTTTTTCCGTTTCTTACTATATAGAACACCTGACCGTCACATTCTACATCGCCGCCGATAACGTTAAATATCTTTCTTACGAGCGGTTGGGGTGTACGTTCCCCAGCGACACGAGATTTTTTGATAATATCGATCTCACAGCGGTTAAAGGAAAGTAGTTTACTCTCCCATGTTTCGGGCAACGAATGCGAGTTCGACAGCATGTCCTTTTCAGGGATATAAACCCTTGAAATTTCCTGTTTACCGTCAGTCCAGGAATCTTCATAATCCGACAATGATGCGTAATGCATTGATCTTCTATTCAAGCCCATTCCCGTTAAGTTACCTTGTATAGTCACGCCATCTCGCTGCAATGTGATTTCTGTATTGCGAATCTCCTCATCACACTTGCCACAATCTATTTCATTAATATTATTGTAGAAATAGCTGCACCAATTGTGTTTTGAGCCGAAGCAATAAATCACCTTCATCAGCGTCGTCTTGCCCGTCGCGTTTGCGCCAATCAGCACGTTCACACCGGGGCAGAAGTCCACGGAAAACTCTCCCTTGAACACCAAAAAGTCCTTTATTTCCACACGATTGATTGCCATAAATGTCTGCCTCCATCTCCCTCAATTTGTGATCAGTTTTCGCGCAGCCGCCGTTTTCTCATTTATGACGAATATTTCCGGCTTCCAAATATTCGCCATGCACCGTGATTGACGGACTCGATTTCGTAGAGCTTTTTTAATCGGGTCACACCAGGCAGTCTTAAAACCGTTAATCACCAAAATGAACACAAGTGAAACTTTATCCGCCGGCTTGAAATCAGCGGGAAAACCGTTATCCGCAACACCAACATCAATCGATGAATAGAGATTCAGCGAATGTACGAACTTGTCGCACATTTCCTCGACCTCTTCGCGAAACCGCGTCGATTTCTTATCGTCTGTATCATTCAGTTTTGGAAAAGATGATTTTGCCTCCACAAACATCAGTTTGCAACCCTTCGCCCGAACGAACTCAACCGACTTTACGCTGCCTCTAAGCCGTGTGTAGAACGGGGATTTTTCGATATGAAAGACATTATCGGCAATGAAATCCATACCGCTTTCGGTTATTGTCTCAATCATCGCCAAATACTCCGTCCAGTTCTTTTTCATACAGTTTCACAGGTTCTTCCGTAAGTTTGTTCGGTTCGAGCAAGTCAAAACGATCGTTGGAATTCACCTTGATATACTCCCCGTCTTTATAAAGCGAGTGGAACATCACACTGTTCTCTTTTTGCTTGCAAACTGGAAAGTAGCTCGCGAATATTTCACTGTGTGTAGCGACGAAAATCTGCACGCCATTCATCTGAAGATCCAGCAATATGTCCACCAAATATGACATCAGTTCAGGATTGATATTACATTCCGGCTCGTCCCAAAAAAGAATACTGTCTTTTTCAAGGAGTCCATTGCGAATAAGTTTCTCCAACACTCCAAATTTCCTGAACCCTTCTGCCTCAAACGAGAACTCGATTTTTTTTCCGTTGTCTTTTTGGATAAAGAAAGTATCGTCTTCGAATACAACTTTCCCGTGAATGATGTGATTTATTTTTTCGAGTATTTCCGTATAAACGGGAGGCAGTTCGCGCGCCTCGGGAAGTTCGGCGTTCACTACGATATCGATTTGCGTTGCGTCAAATGGGATTTTGTATTTCTCGTTCAACGCCAAAAAGCCCTTTGAATGCGACAGCATTTCTGTAGTTGGAATAAAAATGGATTTCATGTCTAAATTCCATAAATTAACGTTCTCGTTCTTTATCGGGAGTTTGTCGTCTTTATATTCAAACGTAATAGTAGTAGCGTTGTTATTGTAAAAAATCTTTATGAAAAAAGGGGCATTATCCTTCGAATCAAGAGCCAAATTCAATCCAGAATTATTTTTAGAAAAATAATCTAAGATGCTTTTTTTCCACTCGCTCGTCTGTTGTTTCCACATACGTGAAAATTCACATGCGGCGTATAAAACTTTTAGTAAAGTTGTTTTTCCTGTGCCATTGCCTCCGATAATAACGTTCACACCAGAACAGAAGTCCACAGCAAACTCTCCCTTAAATACCAAAAAGTCCTTTATTTCCACACGATTGATAGCCATAACTGTCTGCCTCCAGTAAATTATTCTTTGAACAGCATCGTTTGTTTGCCGCTTGCCTCGCGTGCGGCGAGTTCCGCCGCTTTCGACTGCACGTCCGGCCACGCGATGACGAGCGAGTTGTAGGCGTACGCCTCAGCCGCCCAGCCCTTGCGCTCCGCGATGGTGAACAGGCGGTACGCCAGAGCCTTGGCTTGTTCCGGCTTGGATGTAAAGATATCCGCCACAATTCGCGCCACGCCGGATACACCGTCTTTTTCGAGTGCACGGACGAGTTGTTGAGCGAGAAGCCATATTATTTCCGCGTCAATCTTTTCTGGAACCTCTTCTCGGGTGAGCAGACGGACGACGCCTTTTTGCGCGTACAGGACGCCGCGAGCCGACAATTTCTCCACCGATGTATTTTTTGCCCGCGCCAGAACATCAGCTTCGCCGAACTTCACGTCGCTGAAGGCGTACTGCGTATATAGATCAACGCAGAAACGGCTGTCGCGGTCAAGTTCGCCGTCCTGCTCGGTAAAATAAAGGTCGAGTTCTTGATTGATGATTTGCAGCGCCGACCGCACGCTCATCGGTGTTCCGTCCGCTTCCAGCACTTTGGAAAAACGCGAGTATACGCCCATGCCGGGGCCGATTGCTGACTGCGCCAAATCCACCGGTGCGATGTTGCTCGCTTGCAATTTTTGCAAGGCGGGCTTGAGTTCACGTTTCAGCGCGTTGATAAAGTCGCGGCGGGTAGCTATCGGCGCGTCGGCGGGACGCTTGCGGCAGACGAGGACGATGGAGGAGGCGAGGGCGTTGGTGTTCTGGCCCACAGAACGATTCGCCATTTCGGTTCTCATCGGCCACGTACCGGTTATTGAAAATCCAGATTTGATGACAGCAGATAACATGGTCTCCCATCCAGTGGAAGCAGTTTGTACGTCGTCGCCATCATCCTGGGATTCGCTTTGTTTGAAAGCATAATAAATCGTGACTGGCATGTCCTCGCAGGCATAAGTGAAAACTTGATGAAACACTTTCAACATGCCACTCTCGAAAAAATCTCGTGCTTTTTCTGTGCTACCATCGAAGCGATACGGCGTCGCGACGAGTTCTTCTGTCTTTGGGACAAGCATCGTACCGAACAAATTCGGGTAAGTATCTTTAAGTGATTGACGAAGCCAGATGTAAAAAAAGTCGGAGAGATCGGCATAACCGATGTTATCGTAGTAGGGGGGGTCTGTAGACACCATAATATTGTGAAATTCTTTACCGCTCTGAGCATCGGATTGTATGACGTTTCCGTTGATCATAGCTGGTAGAATGTTCACGCATTTTGCAACCCAATCAAGCATATTATCAAAGCATCCGGCCGAATTACTAAACGGGTTAGCTTCAGCATAATCCCAAACCATCGGAATTGCCTGCCGTCCGAAAGTATTCCGAATCAGTTCTTTTGAATTGTGCCATGAACATATCGTCGAATGATAATCGGATAACCTGTCCACTACGAACGCTAAATACACTCCCACCGCCTGCCCGTAGGCAACCGCGCCATTACCGTCATCGGCCAACGGCGTCGGGTCGTTGTTCATCCCCGTAGCGACGGCGTCCTCTTCGGCCATCTTCTGCATCTCGCGCACGAGGCCGCTGAACGTGGTGAGGGCCGTGAGCTGGCGAGATGTGAAGAGGTCGGAGAAATTTTTCAGCCCATAGTTGGGAGTTTTGAAATCACGAGGATTGTGAGGCAAAATAGCGTCTGGGTAGTTTTCCGGTTTCTTGACGTCAGCGGCTTTAATATGAGCCTCATCCGGCGATAAATAAATGCGCCCGTTGTTTCCTTCAGCGACGATAGCAATCAATCGGCTGCCCATGCGTCCCTGCCGCCCTTCTTCGCGGATATACTGGAAAGCGACGGGAGTCCCGCAGCAAATACATCTTGTCCCTTTACGATTCACAGTTCCCTCCGGTGCGTTACGTCCCTGCTTCACAATATAAGAAATTCGCCCATTTTCGATGACAGGTTCCACATAGGCCTCTTTGTCTTTTTTCTTGGAAAGCTCAAAGGAATGCGCCAGCGGCATCTCACACCCGCACGCCGGGTTCGGGCACTTCACTGTCCGCGCCCAAATCCACGCGATGACTGTATGTTCCTTCCCGTGTTCGTCCTTCACTTTCGGGTACAGATGCCCGATCTTCTCGAAGGCTTTCTTCTTCATCCACTGGCCATAATAACGCACATCCTCCGCAAGCCCGCTCGCCCCTGTCCATGTTGCGACAAGGCGGTTTGAATCCGGGTTCACAGGAGGCTGTCCCGCAAATTTCGGCGGTATCTCTATCATCGCTTTGTTTATCATCACGGCGACGGGGTTTAAGTCGCTGGCGTGGGCTTCAAGTCCGAGCCGCTGCGCTTCGAGCGGAATCGAGCCGCCACCGGCGAAGGGATCAAGCAGAGCGGGCGGGTTGCCGTCAGTGGATTTCATGATCTCGGCTTTTGCCTCGTCGAGGACTTCTTTGTTGTTGGAGTTCTCCCACTTCACAAGCCGTTCGAGTATGCCGAACAGACGCTTCCGTTCCTTGGTCTGCGCTTCTTCGGTCGGGAATTCGTCGGGGTGCGACGATGGGTCGTCCACCAAAGATGACCAGATGACGGCTCGCGCCGCCGCGAGCGGACGCCGCGCCCACCACAGGTGCAACGTGGACGGGTGCCCGTGGCGTATCGACTTTTCACGGGCGGACTCGGCGTTGATTGCTTTCAAAGGAAGGGCGACTTCAATGAGTTTTTTCTTCTGTCCCATGGCCGTATCATGTATATTGTTCATCAGCTTCCCTGATTGCTTCCAGAATTTCATTATAATTAGCCTCGCGCTCCGCGTTGCCGTATAGCTCTACGCCAATATCGCGCTCGATAGCGTCAATCTCCGCCGCCAAGTTAAGTACGTCAATCGTTGCGGAATGCCAAATATCTGTAAAATCTACAGATTCATAGTCGTGAGTGATGACATTCCTGGTTTTGCGGATTGCCGCCCAAGGGACGTTTTTGTACCGCGCTTTCACGCCGTCTGACAAAGCGCGGCAAAGCTCGCCGATATTGGCCGGCGTCTGCGTCACGGCTCGCTTCTTTTCTTCGTTTTGCATGAAACCATCATATTCAACGCCGTCAATGAACTTGTTGACAAGCCGCGCTTCTTCCCTCATCTTGGCCAATATGCGTCTATCCCTCAGTTCCATAGCATTTCACCACTTTTTCTATGCGCAGATGCGTTTCTTTCGGCAAGGGCAGCTTGAGTACGTCCACTTTCATATGCAAGGTTTCCTCTAAATCCGCCGTCAGACCCGCCGTAGTGAACAAAGAAATTGAAGTCGCATCGAAGTCACAGCAAATCCAAATCGCTTTTATCATTTTGAGTTCCTCTGGCGTAGGAACCAAAATAATAGGCGTTTTGGACTTTGTATTTCGTGGCCGCTTCTTTTACGGCGTTGCATATATCCTCGTGCGTAAGCATAACGCTATGTCTCCTTTATGTCCCGTCTTAACGTCACTTCCGCGCCGCCAGTCATCTCCGCGATGCCGTAATTCACGCTCGTCGCCGCGAGGTCGGGCCGCTCGTGGAACGGGCGCTTCAAGTATACTGTTTTCGCGTCCGCGCGGTTCATTATTATTTTTCTTCCCGTTCGGGATTTGCCGCGTAGATTGTCAACATCAGTTCCGCATCGTCGATCAAACGATATTCCGGCCGGAGCCCCGATAATTTTTTGCTTTCAACCAAGATAATCGGAACGCCCTCGCCGCGTTTGTCCATTATGAATTCACGATTACCCGTATAACTTTCGATATTCAACGGGCATCGCGCAAGCAAGCTCGTGAGCAGTTCATTGCGGGCAGATTGGCGCAAGGGCAGGCTGTCGAGCGTCATGGTGTTTGTGATTGTTCCCGGCGAGAAAATTTCCAAACGGTCGGCAAACAGATGTACACGGATTTTAGAGCTTTGGATGGAATAATCGCGGTGCGCCGCGGCATTCACCAATGCCTCAAAAACAGCGTTCATGGAAAATTGGGGAATTTCTCTGCGAGCGGGGTTTTTTACCGCGTAAACCCTCATATTCTTTTTCACGAACCGATACGCGGCGGCGATTTGCGCGTCCAGGGGACCGACAATATCCCTGGCGTCCAATTGATAGGCCGCGTTGCGCTCAGTTCCGCGATACGCGACAGCCTGGATAAAGGCGTTCGCCAAATATTCACGCGGTTTTTCAGAAGCCATCAGGATTCCGCTTACAGTGGGAAAAACTTCGCCATCCTCATTTTGTGAGAGTAGTTTCATTTTACATAAAAATTCTTCGTCGCCGGATGGAGAAAGCGGCGTCCTGAACTTTTCCCAAAGGTTCCTGTCGAGCGTGTTTTTCGATACGGAAGGCACGACCTGCTCGTCAAAACGGATCAAACGCGATTGGCTGCGTTGTTGAAAAAGCCTCGCCAGCACGTCAGGTTCCATTTCCCGCTTGGAACTGCCTGTGCGATTGAAATAACCATGCGGGCTCTTATGAACGAAAATGCTTCGTGGTATGTCGACGCGCACGATACACCGTTCTTCGCCGCCGCCATTTATAAGCGGAATTTTACGGATGCGGCAAAAGAGCGGCGGATTGATCGAGTCGTTGCAAATCTCGCGCACCCATGTTTCAACCGCCTCCAATTTATCGACGGGAATACCGGCAATCGTCTTGGATTTGTCGTCGACGCCGAACACAAAGACGCCGGCGGCGGAATTCGCCATCGCGGCAAATTCGTCGGCGATGTCGTCGCGGCGCGGTTCCGCCACTCGATTTCCTTTGTATCTCAAGTCTTTTAACTCAAGGGAAGAATCTTCCCCCAAACGAATTTGCCGCAGAAGTTCGTCGGTTGTGTCAAACATGCTCAGGCCTCCAGGGTTATGCGCTTGTAACGATTGTCGAACGCCTCGCGTCCGCCTTCCATAATTGTACAAATGGATTCGCGGATGGGGATTTCCTCCAGACCGCCCTGACAGTCAAGTTGAATTTGGCCGCCGGCGAATTTCAGAATATGCACGAGTTCCGAGTCGCCATTGACGACTATATTCGGGTTATGCGTCGCGATAATCAACTGGCGGCGGTTTTTATTTTCGTGGATCTGTTTCACTATTAAATCGTAAATCAAAGCGTTGTCCAAATCATCTTCCGGCTGGTCGATGACGAGCGGCTCTTTGCCATAGCTCAACAAAAACGCCAGAATGGCTGCCGCTTTTTGACCGGCGGAACCTTTTTCCAGATCGTTGAAACGAGAATTGCTCGCTGCCGGGGAATATTTGACGCGCAGGAGGTCTTCGGGAAACCAAATTTCAAAACGATCCAACAATTGAGGTTTTTCATTCAAAAGCCTGTTGAGCCTTGCATCGAATCGGGTATCAGCGGCATTGGAGATGCCATTGGCGATATTCAGCGTTTGGGTTTTTACCTTCGCAAGCAAATCCGGAATATCCCGTACGTTTGTCTCGGGCCGCTCCCATTGAATGAGAGAGAAAAGAATACCGCGTTCGTTTTCCGGTTCGTACACAGATCTGACGAATCTGCCTTCTTCGAGTCCGAGCAAATCGCGGTAGTCACTTTCGAGCGTGCTGATATCGCCAAACGGGACAAATTCCATTCGCACATACGAATTACCGCCAATGACGGAATTGACGAATCTGGCGCGCCTATCCAACAGTTCCTCGCGCATGGTTTTAAATTGTGCGCCGAGAGCGGCGATTTGCGCTTGAGTGGTTTCCAGGTCTTTCCTGACGGAAGTCAATTCACGCAATTGCTGTTGCAACTGATTGCGCAGGCTTACCCATTCGCTGTAAGTGGCGAGATTCAGTTGGCTTTGTTTTTCAGCGTATTCTTCGACAAGAGCTTTGTATGCCGCGACGCTCCGCCGATATGCCATCGCGAATTTGCTGTCGTTGTTCGCGTCTTCCCATCGCTGACCAATGGACATTACATCCAGGGATAATTTTCGCAACTGTTCGGCGACGGTTCGCAGTTCACGGGTGGATTGTTCGTAAATCGATTGTATTTCGCCGCGAGCATCGTCCTCGTCGTCAAAAATATGCGAGGGAAAATCGGGAAGCGACAAGGCGGGAACGACATCGGAAATCTGCCGCGAAATCGCGTTGAAATCTTCTTTGCGCGGCAGACCATTCCATTGCTGTATCCGCTTTTGATAATTTTTCAAAATTTCGCCGTGCCCTTTTTCCTCGTATTGTTTCAGGTCACGTTCGACATCGGCGAGCTTGACGCGGAACCGCGGTTCGTCGGCAAGGCGGCGCGACAAATCGCGTTCACGCTCTTTCAACTGGAAAAACCGGCTTGCGGTACTGTCCCAACGAGTTTGCCATTCGGCCCGATCGACATCCGGAGCGAGATCTATGATGTCAAGCAACCCGCGTGGGTTGGAGGCGAGTTCTTCAATCTGTTTCTGGCTGTAAATGCTGAGAGGAAAACGTTCCTGAATGTTTCCCGCTTCAACCGGAACCCAAGTGTCATGCTGTTTTTCATCGAGCGCGGGACCGTTCCCATCTTTACGCCAGCGCAATCGATACGTCGCGCCGCGTCGTTGAAGCTCCAACAGAATTTCTGTGTTATCCAGCATCACGCCTTTGTCGCCGGACAGCCGGACAAAGTGTTCAATTTTCTCCCCGGTGCGCGAACTATCCGGCAATGATTGCTCTCGCCGCGCCGCGAGGCGGATGGATTCAACCAGCGTAGATTTGCCCGCGCCGCGCCCGCCAATCAGAGAGTTGAAATGCGGGTGCAAAACGGTCACGAATGGCTGACCGGGAATGCGCCCGCACACGCTCATGTTTTCGATGGCGAGTCGGGTCAAATAAATATCGGGATCGTGATTCGGGTTTTCAGCTTGGTTTTTCACACAAAATACGCGGTCGGACATGGCAAGACGCAAACCCGTAATTGAAGGCCCGCTCATTTTGATCCAACTTGTATGTTTACCGATGTCTTTTGGCGTATGAGCGTCTGAACCCGCGATTTTGGCGAGGCGATCTATCTCGGGTTTCAAGTCGTTCCCGGCGGTATCGAACTTGTCGATATCGCGGAATTCTGCCGCAAACACCGTATCAAGGCTTCTTTTAAGTTCGGGAGTCAATGAATTTTTCCCATCGAGCAATCCCTTTGCGCCGTCAATGTGAGCGGGAATAGCTATACCGCCGGAGCCTTTGATCACTTGAACGACATCGAGAAAACTTTTGCTCGTTGCCGTGTTGTTCCCGTCGCCGAAGCCGTTCTCGATACCGCAGGCTCCGAGGACGGCTGTTATTACTTGGCTGTCGCAATCGACATCAAAAACCGCAAGCAGATGTACGCGACTCGCGCTGTCGCCCACGGTAATTTCGACGCCGGGGAAAATATGCAACTCTCTATACCATTCAGGTTGTGGGTTTTGCGTACTGAGTTCAGCGTTTCTCGCCTTCAATCGGTCAATCCATTCACCGGAATTATGATCTGTCACGACTACGCAATCGATCCCGGCCGACATCGCCGCCTTCAGCCAATCATCTTCGGTCGCGCCCATTTCTTTATAATCGCTCGACGCGGGCGTGTGCGTGTGAAAATCACACTTCCACCACCTGCTTCCCGGAACGCCGAATATTTGATGAGATGTTTTTGTGTTTAACGGCATCCTTATCGCGACTCCTCGAATATGACTTCCGCGTCATGCGCCAGATCTTCGATATTATAGTTTACGCTCGTCACCGCGAAGTCAGGGCGTTCGCGGAACGGACGCTTCAAGTATACGGTCTTCGTGTCCTTGCCGTCTACCTCTACAATCGCCAGAATATATTCGTCCGGTTTGTTCAGCGCCGTGAGTATCTCGTTCTTGCTGACCGTGACGGTGGTCGCGCCTTTTATCCTGCCTTTTACCTCGATGAAGCGGAGGGGAGCCAGTTCGCCACGGATATTTTCCGGTATCAGCGATTCCACGTCGTAGCCGCATTTCGCCGCGCTCACGTCGCGGGGGACGAATCCGAGCGACGTTTCGATTTCAATTACGGTTTTCATCGCGGCAAGTTCAACCTCGCGCCGAGCCATTGTGTCTGCGGTAAATGTGTCAACCTTGCCAGTCAGCTTGTTCAGCAGTCCTCGCGGGATGATGAGCGCGCCGCCGACTATCACTGGCGGCATCGCGGAGATGAGTTTTTCTGTCTCCAGTTCGGCAAGCCGTTTCCGCATACGGGCTTCCAGTTCCTCGGCGCGGCGGGCCGCCATCCGGGAGTTCTGTTTAGCGTTGGTCTTGCCGGCCGCCTCTTTCTGCTTCAAATCGGCGGAGCGAAAGTCCCAATATTGTATCTCGGAGGTCATCCGCTCTTTGACGGCTTTCATTGTCTTGTCGATGAGTTTCGTCTTGCGCTCGCGTACCTCGGCGACATGGGCGGGGATAACCCGCGAAATGGCATAGCCGACCGCGATTTCTTCCACGTTCGATTGCAGCCACCGCTGACTTCCGATAAACGAGCGGATGGCGGCTTGCTCGTCCTCTTTGGCGGCTCGGTAATCGAGGTACGGAGCGTATCCGGCGTTTGCCGCCGCGCCATCCTCCTTTATCTCCACAAAATGGATGTGCTTGGAAATAACGCGCTTGCTCCCATTCGGCAGGATAACGCCATCTTGAACGGAATCTTCCACATAGAACAGAAGTCTCGGTTCCGTGCCGTAATCGGCGTCGTCGATGAAAACCGCGCCGCGTTTCAGCGCGTCCATGTTTCGCTCGCGCACAAGGTCGATGGTCGCTTCAAGCAATGGATGTCCCGGCGCAATCAGCGCGGCGGGAACTTGCCCTTGTACGCTGCGGTAGGGTTTGTCGAAGCAAATCCGCTCATAGCGCCCGAGAACAGGCTCGCCGAAGCCTGTCCGCATGTCACGGTTACGGACGGCAAACGGCACAGAGGTGATTTCATAACGCCCCTTTTCGCGCGCGCGGATTTTGCTCCCGACGCCGGTGAACGCCTCTATAAAAAAGGATTCGACGAAGTGCGGCTGAAGTTTATGCGCTTCCATACGCTCCATATCCTCACGGATTGTCGCAACTTGACGGATGTCCATTGCGTTCTCGGTCAGCGCGTGTTCGTCGAGCAGCCGTTGGAGCGCTTCTCGGTCGAGCGAATGGTCGACCACTTGATAGAGCCTCGCCCTGACATCCGGGTCGTTGCCGTAACGTATGGCTTCGAGTATCAGGCCTTTCAGCGACTTGTTATCGAATGTCACTTTGCCGAGAACGTCAAAAACTTTCCCGTGAAGGGCTTCGCGCTCCTGTTCCAATTTCTCGAAAAGTCGCTGGAACACCATACCCTCGCGGGTTTCCTTTGAAACAAGATTCCACAAATGGCATACTTCCGTCTGTCCAATACGGTGGATGCGCCCGAAACGCTGTTCAAGCCGGTTCGGGTTCCACGGCAGGTCGTAGTTCACCATCAAATGCGCCCGCTGGAGGTTGATGCCTTCTCCCGCCGCGTCGGTGGCGATGAGGATTCGCACTTCCCTGTCCCGCTTGAACAGTTCCTCGATCTTTCGCCGCTCGCCGCGGAGCAAGCCGCCGTGTATGGTCACAACAACTTCTTCGCTGCCGAGCAAGGAGCGGATTTTGTCCGTAAGATAACGGAGCGTGTCGCGGTGTTCCGTGAAGACAATCAGTTTCTCGCGTTGCCGCAGTCCGGGCTCCGGCCCGGCCGCTCCGAACATATTGTCATTGTCTTGGAGCAGTTTGGAGAGTTCGTCCCACTTGCGGTCAACGCCGCTTTGACGGACATCGTTCGCCATGCGCTCCAGCTTTTTCAGCGTGGCGATTTCCGCTTCCAGCTCAGCGATGGTCTGCGCCGCCGACGCCTGATCGGCTACTTTTTCCTCCGCGTCTTCCAGTTCCGAAGACGGCAGGTCGTCATCGTCGCAGTCCTCATAAGAGGCAGTGAAGATATATTCAGAAGCCCGTTTTCCGAGCCGTTCCTCGGCAAGTCGGTTTTCAAGCCGCTCGCGGCGGCGTCTCAATGATTGATAGATGGCTTCGGGAGAGGATGCAAGTCTTCTCTGCAATATCGTCAGAGCAAAGCCGATCGTGGTCTTCCGCTCATTGTTCAGTTGGTCGGCGCGGTTGAACTCTTTCTGTACATATTCCGTCACCGCTCCGTACAGTTTCGCCTCGATGGGTGAAAGGTCATAGTTGACCGAGTAGGCGATGCGCTCCGGGAACAACGGCGTCCCGTCGAATTTCAGCAGTTCCTCTTTCACAAGTCGGCGCATCACATCGGACATATCCACAGCTTGACCGCCGCTTCTCGCCACGCCCTCGAAACGGTCCCGGTCGATAAGCGACATGAAAAGCCGGAAATCTTCCTCTTTGCCATTGTGCGGCGTGGCGGTCAAGAGCAAAAAGTGTCTTGTAATGGACGAGAGAAGCCGCCCGAGCTGGAACCGTTTTGTGTATTTGATTTCGCCGCCCCAAACGGTGGCGGACATCTTGTGCGCCTCGTCACAGACGATCAAGTCCCAGTCGGTGACTTTCAGTTTTTCCCGAAGATCCTCGTTGCGGGAGAGTTTGTCCAGACGGACGATGCAGAGATTCGTTTCCGTAAACACGTTGCCCGTAACGGCGGATTCGATGCGGTCATTCGTGAGAATCTCAAACCGCAAATCGAACTTGCGATAGAGTTCATCCTGCCACTGTTCGGCCAAGTTTCCGGGGGAGACTATCATGCAGCGTTTCAGGTCGCCGCGCACGAGCAGTTCTTTTAAGAACAGCCCGGTCATGATCGTTTTGCCGGCGCCGGGGTCGTCCGCAAGGATGTAGCGGAGCGGCAGACGCGGGAGCATTTCCCGATAAACCGCCGAAATCTGGTGCGGCAACGGCTCGATCGACGACGTATGCACGGCGAGGTACGGATCGAATATATGGGCGAGGTTGATGCGATAGGCTTCCGACGCAAGGCGCAACAGATCGGCGTCCGCGTCGAAACTCCAGGGCAGGCTCCCGTCCGCGACGGTAAGTCGCTCTTCGTCTTCCCTATACACAAGTTGGCTGGCTAGCTGCCCTTTGGCGTCCTTGAACGTAATCTCCATGACGGCGTTGCCGTACCATTTTGCGGCGACAACGCTGACGGGGGCGTTCCCGGCTATACCGACGACATTTGCACCAACCGTTATATCCTCAAGTCGAGCCATTTCTTTTCCTCAATAGCCTCCGCAAACGATATGTCTATATATCGGTCACCACTTTCCGTTAAAAAAGGTGTCAATGGGATCGGTTTTGACGAGAAAAGAAAACAAACTGACCAATCATCATCTTCCGTAAAGAGATGAACACAGTTCCGCCGCGAGCCGTTCCCCTTCCGATATCAACCGCACCGCGTCGCCGAGAGACGACGGGGACGGGCCGTTATACGTTTCCAACGCACGCTCTATTACATTCGATATGGCCAAAAACGGAATACGCCCGTCCAGAAAGGCGCTCACCGCGGCTTCGTCGGCGCCTACCAGAAGCGGCGGATAGGGGCCGCCCCGCCGCCCCGCCTCGCGGGCTATTGAAAGACATGGGAAACGCGTCTCGTCGGGAGCGAAAAATTCCATCGACCAGTTCTCACACTCCGGCGCGGCAAATTCCTCCATGCCGCCGAGCGGCAGACGGTCAGGCCACGCGAGCGCAGCGGCGGAAGAGATTCTCATATCGGGTTTGTGGAGCAGCAATTTCACGGTCGCGTCGCTGAACTCGACCATTCCGTGAACCTGAGACGACGGGTGTATGACGGCTCTTACCCGTTCCGTTCCCAGCCCGAACAGCCGCGCGGCCTCTATGCACTCGATGCCTTTATTCATCAGGTTGGAGGAGTCCACGGTAATTTTAGGGCTCATATTCCAAATCGGATGCCTCAGCGCCTCGCGCGGCGTGACGTTTTTCATGCGTTCGGCGGAAAACTCCCTGAAAGGGCCTCCGGACGCCGTCAGAATCACGCGACTTATGTGCGGCCGCGGCTCCGCGCGGAGGCACTGCCAGATCGCGTTATGCTCGCTGTCGAGAGGACGAAGCTGGTCGGGGCGTCTCGCGAGCGGCATCAGCCACGGCCCGGCCGCCACGACGCTCTCCTTGTTCGCGAGCGATACGTCCTTGTCCGATTCGAGCGCCCGTTTGAGCGCGAATATCGCTTCGGTTCCCGAGGAAGCCAGCACCACGTGATCAGCCTCGCCGAGTCCCGCGATGTTTTCGAGACCCGCTTCCCCGCTCAGCAGTTCTATTCCGTTTTCTTTGAACATCGTCGAATCCTCGGCGGACGGGTTCGCGAGATACGCCGTCTTTGAGCCGAAGCGCTTCGAGAGGGACAGAAGTTTGCGCGCGTTCGAGCGCGCCGCCATCGCGACGACGCCGAACCGCTCCGGAAACCGCGCGCATATGTCGAGAACGGCGCCGCCGACGATGCCGGTCGCCCCGATCACGGAAATCCGCGTGAAAGAATCAGAAAACATCAACCTATTACCTCGATTATGAAAAAAGTCAGAGTGGCGTTGACAAGTATGCTGTCGAAACGGTCGAGAAAACCGCCGTGCCCTGGTATCAGGCTTCCGGTATCCTTGACGCGCGCCTCGCGCTTCAGGACGCTTTCCGCGAGATCGCCCAACTGCCCGGCCACCCCGCACAACGCGCCCAGCAAAACCAGCGGGAAAGGGGGCAGGTCGAAGAGCACCGGAAGAAGGGAACCGCACACGATACTGGCGACGACGCCCATCCAAAAACCCTCCCAGCTTTTTGCCGGACTCACCCTGTCACAGAGAGGGGATTCCCCGAACATCGTGCCGGCGAGATACGCGCCCACGTCGCAACTCCAGGTACAGAGAAAAATGGTAAGCAGATATTGTTTCCCCAGCGGATGAGAGCGCAGGAGTATCAGGAAACTCCACGGAAGAACCACGTAAACGAGGCCTGAGAAAGTGCCCCCGATGTTCCAGAGGGCGTAACTGTGCCCGGTCGCCTGACGCCGGACGGTCTCCGTGAAAAGAACGAGCACCGCGATCATCGCCATTATCGAGAGCGTCACGGCGTAACTCAATCCTGCCGATACGGCGAGAAGCATCGACACCCCGCCGACGATGCCCAAGCCGCGCGAAAGGCGGAATTTGGTGTAAAGCAGGCCGTAAAGCTCCCACAACGAGCGGAGCGCTATCAGAGAAGCCACGATATCCCACGCCGCGCCCCCGGCGATTATGGCGCTTACGACACACGCCACTATCGCGGCGCCGCTCGCGGTTCGCTTAAAAAAATCGTGTTCCTTGACCGCTGAGGTCTCCCTGGGTCTGCCCGTCTTATCTTCACCACTACGCCGCAACGGTTTATGAAGCTCCATAACGGCGCTCCCTTTCCGAAAAACTCGATATGGCAAGTTCCAGTTCTTTTCCGCCGAACTCGGGCCAGTACAGGTCGGTGAAATAATACTCGCTGTACGCGCCCTCCCACAGCCAGAAGTTGCTCGTCCTGAAATCCCCGCCGGTCCTTATGATGAGATCGGGATCGGGAATGTCGGGGGCGTAAAGTTTGCTTCGCACGGCGTCTTCGGTGACCGGGAATTCCGCTCCCTCCGCGAGCAGACGGTTCACCGCGTCAACTATTTCCCGCCTGCCTCCGTAATTGACGCATATTATCACGTCGATCGCGCGGTTTTCCCGTGTTTTTTCCTCCGCCGCGCGGACGCCCTCGCGTATATCATTGTCGAAAGCGTCCGTCCTGCCGACGAAACGGATTCTCGCCCCGCGGGCGTGCAGCCGTTCGATCTTGTTTTTCAGATAGAGGCGGAACAGGCCCATCAATCCTTCCACCTCGGAGGCGGCCCTTTTCCAGTTCTCCGTGGAGAACGCGTAAAGCGACAGGTATTTTACGCCAAATTCATGCGCGCTGTCTATGACGTTCTCGAACGCGCTCATCCCCGCGCTGTGGCCGGCAATCGCCGGCAATCCCTTTTTTTTTGCCCACCGCCTGTTTCCGTCCATTATAATCCCTATATGTACTGGGATTTTCACCGAACCGCCGTCAATCGGCAAAAGAAACGCCTCCCGTTCCGCCGGACATTTTCGCTTCATCCCATTTTTTTCTGACTTCCTGTATGTCGAGCCAGGCCAAATGTTTGGGCCCGCCCTGTTTCTTGTCGTACTCGTAACGGAGCAGATAACTGGGGTGGAACATCGGCATCACCGATATCCCCCGCCAGTCGAACCAGCGTCCCCGCAGCCTGCTTATCGCCTCGGTGGTTTTCAATATCCATTTTGTGGGGGTCGCGCCCAACGTGACAATGATCGCCGGGTTCACGAGCAATATCTGGGTTTGCAGGAACCTGTCGCACGCCGCTTCCTCGTCGGGCCGAGGGGTTCTGTTTCCGGGCGGCCTGCATTTTACGACGTTCGCTATATATACGTCGTTTCTGTCGATGCCGACGGACGACAGAATTCTCGTGAGAAGCCGGCCCGCCCTTCCGACGAAGGGACGCCCCGTCTCGTCCTCGGTTTCGCCGGGCCCTTCGCCGACGAACATGAGGCGCGAGTTCGCGTCCCCCTCGCCTAAAACCACGTTCGTCCGGGTAGACGCGAGCGCGCAGGCCTCGCAGGAATTCGCCTGCCGGCGGCATTCATCCCACAGCGCCTCGGCGACGCCGCGTCTTTCATCCCGGTTCAGCGCGAATATCGTCTCTTCCGTCATCTTCAAAACTCCACGCCCGTCACGCTGACGTTGACGTTATAAACGTTGAGGCCGCTGAAATACCCGACGCTTTTTGCGGCGCTCCGCCTGACGGTCTCCGCTATCTGCGGTATGTTTTTCGGGCCGGGCTTGATTTTCATCTCTATATCTATGGAGAGCGAGTCCTCATCTGTGGATGAAACCCTGCTCACCGGGGCCGAACCGACCTGGGGCACTTTCGACGCTATGTGGGAAGCCAATTGTTCTATCGCCTCGGGCTCGATATGAACCTCCCCGTAGAAGCTGAAAGGCGGGCGGACTATGGTCTTTTCGCCGTCGTAGGGCGATTTGGAACGCCAGAGGACTTTCAGCCGCCCAACGAGTTTTCCCGCGAAATTCTTGCGCACCAGCACGTGCGATACCGGTATCACGTGCTGTCCCTTGAGTACTCTCTCTTTTCGGGCTCTCGCTATTTCCTCCGGCGTCGCCACGTCCTCTATGCGCACGATCCTGTCGGGCGGAGGGAAACCGAGTTTATGAATTATCCTGCGGGCCATGTCGTCCGACGTCGCGATGACCATCACGGAGCATGGCGCGGCCTTCTCGAAAAACCGCCTGACCGACGCGAGATGTTCCTCGTACTCGAACATGGCGCGTCTTATGGCGCGAATCCGGTTGCGTTCCGCCTTCGCGCTCCTTCCGCAAACTATCTCCGTGCGCCGTATCACCAAACCGTCGTCTATGATATATTCCGCGTCCAGGCAGTCGGCCACCATCTGCGCCCTCTGGCTCTTGCCGGTGCCGGCCGCGCCGGTGAAAGCGCGGGTTCTGACCGACCCGAACGTATTTTGCGCCGCGATAACGTCACTCATCACCGTCTTCGGCGGGCAGCAGTTCTATCCGCGCCCCCAGCGACGTCATTTTTTCCGTCAGATTCTCGTAACCTCTCCATACATGTTTCAACTCCCGCACGACAGTCCGCCCCTCGGCCGCGAGACCCATGAGGATCAGCGCCGCTCCCGCCCTCAGGTCGGAAGCCCTCACTTCGCCTCCGTTCAACTTCGGCACGCCGATGACGATCAGCGTGTTTCCCAGAGTGTCTATCTTGCCTCCCATGCGCCTCAACTCGGGCACGTGCGCGTAACGCGAGTCGAACACGCTCTCGTGAATGACGCTCGTGCCTTCCGCCACGCACAGCGCCGCCGTTATCTGAGGCTGCACGTCCGTCGGAAAACCGGGATACGGCGACGTGGTCAGCGTAACGCCGTTCCAGTTTTTTCCGGCGGCATCCAGCGCGACGGAATTCGGGGTCGTCTCGAAATCCACGCCGGCCTCGCCGAGTTTCGACAAAAGAGCCGCCAGATATTCCGGGTTTATGCCGTTTACCGTTATGCCGCCCCTCGTTATGAGACCGGCCAGAAGATATGTGCTCGCCTCTATCCTGTCGGGTATTATCCTGACCGTGGCCGACTCCATGTCACGCGTGCCCCTGACGGTTATCGTGCCCGTGCCGTCGCCCTCGACGTATGCCCCCATCGCCCTCAACGCCTGGGCGAGGTTGGAAATTTCGGGCTCGCGGGCGGCGTTTTCGATGACGGATTGGCCCGGCGTCAGCGCCGCGGTCATGAGCAAATTCTCGGTCGCGCCGACGGACGGAAAATCGAACGTCACACGGGTCGCCGAAAGCCCCGAAGCGGTCGCGTGAACCGACCCCTGTTCCAGGTCTATCTCGGCGCCCATGCGGGCGAGTCCCTTCAGGTGAAAATCTATGGGCCTGCTGCCTATGGCGCAGCCTCCGGGTAGCGGCAACACGGCCGCGCCGCACCGCGCGACCAAAGGACCCAAGACGAGCGACGAGGCCCGCATTTTGCGAACCAGATCCGCCGGAGTCTCCCATTTCAGTTCTTCCGGAACGTCTATCGTCATCCTGCCGTTTTCGAAATTTATTTCGGCGCCGAGATGCCTCAGCAAATCGGACATCGTATGAATATCGCGCAGATTCGGAACCCGCTCGAGGGTCAGACGTCTGCCGCGCAACAATAAAGCCGAAGCCATCACCGGAAGCGCCGCGTTTTTGGCCCCCTGAACCGTTATCGCTCCCGAGAGCGGCGATCCTCCGCGAATTGCCATCGATTCACTCAATCAATTCACTCCTGTCGGTATGTCGCCGTCACCAAATATATTACAAAACCCCGGGCGCTGCCCGAACCCGGCAGGGAGCAAGCTCCCCGCACTCTCTAAAATTTTTTTTATTTTCACCCGTAGGGTGAAAATAAAAAAAATTAATAAGGGGTCAAGGGGACTAGGTCCCCTTGTGGGGTACGGGGCGGAGCCCCGTGATTTTGCCTTTCGAGTATGTCGGCGATCCGCGCTGAAGCCGCGCCGTCGCCGAAAGGATTTTTATTTTTTTTCTCCTCCGCGCGGCGGTACTCGCCCTCGTCTGAGAGCAATCTGTCGGCGATACTCACGATATTCTCCGTACTTGTTCCGGCGACGACAGCCGTTCCGGACTCAACGGCCTCGGGGCGTTCCGTGACATCGCGCAGCACAATCACAGGCTTCCCCAGCGCCGACGCTTCCTCCTGCACGCCGCCGCTGTCGCTCAAAATTATTTTACAATGTTTCAGCGCACGGACAAAATCGGGGTAATCGAGTGGGTCGCGCAAAATTACCCTGTCGTTATCACCAAGAATTTTTTTCATGGTGTCTCTCACCGCGGGATTTCTGTGCATCGGCACGAGCGCCCGCATACATCCGTGACGGCGCAGGATTTCAGACAGGGCGAGACAAATCCTTTCCATCGCCTCGCCCCATGACTCGCGCCTGTGCGCCGTCATCAGGATGAAAGGAGAGCCTTCGAGTCCGGCGAGGGCCGGTGACGCCGTGTCCCCGACGATATCCAGCGCCGAATGAAGCGCGTCGATGACCGTGTTTCCCGTCACGTACAGGCTTTTTTCGCCAGGACGCTCGCGCCTGAGATTGGATGCGGCATGTTCCGTCGGGGCGAAGAGCCAGCGCGCGATTCTGTCGGTGAGCGTCCTGTTCATCTCCTCCGGGAACGGCAGGCTCATGTCGAAACTTCTGAGCCCGGCCTCGACGTGGCCTATGGGTATTTTGCGATGAAAAGCGGCGAGCGACGCCGCGAAAGTCGTGGTCGTATCCCCGTGCACCAATACCGCGTCCGGCCGTCCCGAATCGAACAGCTCTCCCACTCCCGTTATGACCGACGCGGTTATGTAGTCGAGCGACTGAACCCGCTTCATTATCGCGAGATCCGCGTCGGGCGAGAGGCCGAAGAAAGAGAGCGCCTGACGCAGCATATCGGTATGCTGTCCCGTCGAGATTACCCGCACCGAGAATTTGCCGCGCTTCCTCAGTTCCCTTACGACGGGCGCCATTTTTATCGCTTCCGGCCGCGTGCCCATCACGACGTCGATTTTTTTCGCGTTTTTCGTGAACCGCATCCTCAATACCGCGTCATGAAGTAATATCCCATACCCACCATGGCCATGTGCGTCACGACTATCAGGGACAAAACCTCCCATGTCGCGAGTTTCAAATCGAGCAGAATATGGTGCAAATGCCCCCGGTCGGGGCAAAACGGGGATCGCCCGCGGGCAATCCTTCGCAGCACGGCAAACAGCGTGTCGGTGACCGGCATTCCCCCGATCAGAAACAGCGTCAAAAGCATCGGGAACGGGCGCATATGGAAAAAGCCGGGGAAAATATCCCAGGCGAGATGCGACGAACATACGTAACCGAGGAGCGTGGCGCCGCCGTCGCCCAGAAAGGTGCGCGCGCGGGGAAAATTCCACAGCAGCACTCCCGCGATGAGCCCGCAGAACGGGAGCCATGTGTAGGGATTTCCGCTTCGGAACGCGAGACAGGACGTAGCGAAAGCGAGCGAAAGGGCGAGCCCGTCCATCCCGTCGACAAAATTATAGGCGTTGGTGCATCCGGCGATCCAAACGAGAAACAGCGCCCTCTGATAAATCGAAACCGGCATGGGTATGACAACCCACGCCGCCGAGAGCAAATGCACGAAAAGTCTTTTGAGCGGGGACATGGGATGCATGTCGTCCATATAACCGACCAGAAACACCAATGTGGCGCCGGTCGAGACGTAAGGAACCTCCACGCCGGGATTCGGATTCACGAGCGCCCACAGGAGATATCCCGTCCAAAGGACTATGCCCGCTCCCCTCGGCGTCACCGAGGGATGCCTGTGTCTGTCGCCGGGAACGTCCATGAGGCGGAACGTCCTGGACAATCTCATGGATACCGGCGTCGCGATGACGCCCCACAAAAAATTCAATATCGCGGAAAAAATCGCCATGTTGACGGCAAGCGCTCCCTAACCGCCTTTTTGGGCGCGTGACTCGTAATCGGCTATCTTTTGCCTGCGGACGAGGTGACGCCCTCCATCCGGTTCGCTGCCGAGCCATGCTTTCACGATGCCGCGCGCGAGACCGGGGCCGGTCGTTCGTCCCCCCAGGGCGAGCACGTTGGCGGCGTTATGTTCCCTCGACAGGCGCGCCGTGAATTCGTCCGCGCACAGGGCCGCGTAAACGCCCTTCACCTTGTTGGCGGTTATCGACATTCCGACGCCCGTGCCGCATACCAGAATCCCGCGGTCCGCCTCGCCGGACGCGACCATGCCGGCCGCCCTTATCCCCAAGTCGGGATAATCCGCTGATTTTTCATCCGAATACGCGCCGCAGTCCTCGACGTCATGCCCCAATTCGGACAGATAATTTTTTATGTCCTCTTTCATCGCGAAACCGGCGTGATCGGAAGCGACCGCTATTTTCATTTTCATGACCATTCCTTTCAGTCAAAGGCGCGAGATAATTTTATTTCAATCTTCTTTATTTCAAACTTCTCCCCGTCAATCGGCCGCGCCTTGCCCCGCCAGCGAAGGCCAGATTGGAACCCAGTCCGAAAAGCGTATCATATCTATATTCGAGAACAGGGAGAGAGTCGTATCCGACGGGTAACCGTACGTGGTGACATCAGGGGGCAACGGCACGCTGAGCGCCCATTCGACGCTGCCGTTCCGCGGAACCCGGTTTATCTCTTCGGTGTAGTATGTCTTGCCGAAGGTCATTCTCGACACGCGGTTCATCAGCACCGACGCCGGCCTCGCGACGGCCATGACATCGAGGCGGACTCCCTGTTGCAGAAGAAAGGCCAGAAACGATTCCGCATCGCCGTCCGGCATCGAAATCCTCGAATCGGCCACTATCACGCGCGGAATATTTTCGCCCGCTCTCGACAGGCCCGCGATATCGCGCATGACGTCGGAGACCGAGCCGGCTTGTGTCACGCGTTCGCCGCCGGGAAGCGCGCCCCCGGCGGGAGCGTAAAACCTCGCATCGTCATCGAAGCCGGCTCTTACGGACGTTATCCGCGAAGGCCGCACCTCGCCTCTCCAGATGACCTGCGTCGTAGGCGCTTTATTTCGTATGAATTTCTGAAAAGGCGACGAGACGGTTCCGCGGAGCGTGAGAATGTCCGCACCCCCGGACGTCTCTATCCGGGGGTCGCTCAGTCTCAGCGCGCCGAATATCTCGCGGCGTCCCGGCCGCGTCTCTCCCTTCCACCATGTACGCGCGGAAACAGTCGTGGACAGGAGCGAATCTTCGGCCCAGGTCATGCTCCACGCCTCGCTCATTCCGTCGGCGACGGTTTTCACATCGGCGGAAACGGCGCCGACCGGATAACGCGAGTATAAAACCCCTCTCTCGGAGAGCGCGTACAACTCCCCCAACGGGCCCCATTCGACGTCGCGCGGCCTTTCCACATCGAAACTGTCCAGCGGATTCAGCGTATACGCGTCCAAAACGTAGACTTTCCCGCCGCTCCTGTCCGCTACGGCGAGAAGCGGCCCGTACGCCGCCACGGCCACCGGTTCGAAGAGTTTGCCGCCGCCCTCTTCTCCGTCGGGCGGACGCCATTTCAGCGTCTCCTTCACGGCTGGGAATTCCAGGAACCTCAGATATCCTCCGCTTCTGTCCGCGACGGCGAAGAAAGTGGAATCGACGCAAACCGCGTCAGCGATGTTGATTTCGAGCGAAGGTTCTTCGCCGAGAGTTGCCGTTAAAGAAGAATCCAACGTCATCTTATAGACCGAGCCGTTTTCGAGAAAGACAAAGACGATATCCCGCGAGACTGGCACAGCGGCGGCGGGACGCTCCAAAGCGACTGACGCCCGCCGCCCGCCGCCGAATATCCAGACTCTTCCCCCCAAAGTATCGCACACGAATATATTGTCTCCCGACGAAGAAATTTTCCCCAGCCCGGCGGCTCCCCGCAGGGACAAGGGATCGCTCACTGGCAGCGACATCAGCGAATTGACGGTGTGCGAGCTGAAAGAGAGCGCCGAAGGCTCGCCGTCTGCCGCGAGCGAACTTTTTATCATGTCCCGCTCGTGCTTCATGACGTCCAGTATTATGCGGGCGCGGTAATCGTCGCGCCTCACTTCCATATATTGGCTCATGGAATCCGTCGCGTCGGAATAAAGTCCCAGCCGCCTCTGCGTGAGGCTCCGCATGAAATATACGTCGACGAAATACACGTTCCGCGATATCGCATCGGAGAGAGAGTCGAGGGCGTCCCACAGCCGGTTTTGGAGAAAATGGTCATACGCCGCGAAAAACGCCGATTCCGCCGCCTCCCTGTCCACCGCCGGCTGGATGAGTTCCCCGCCCGTCGTCGCCGCTGGCGCGAAAACCGCCAAAGCCATTATCGTCAACAGCAAAAACATCTTTTTTACCGCGTTTTCATTCATACTTTTCGACCTCTGCCCCGTTTGTTTTCGATCATCGCGATTATAACAAGAAAACTCCCGTCGCGAGCATCCGCGAATCAAGGGCCGGCACGCTCATTTCGAGAGAACTATTTCCAATCCGTCCCGCGTGATGAGACTCATCCCCTCCTCCCTCACGACAAAACCGTTGATTTTGGACAGCGTTTTGAGAAATTTGTCCTCCTGTTCCATCAAATGCCGAGGCCCCGCTTTCCTCGTGGCGGCGCCGTCCGTTATCAAAAGTTTTCCGTCCGACGCTATCCACGCGGCCGTATAGTCATTCACCGACGCCGTTCCCGTCACGCGTCCGTCCGAATGGAATCGCATGGTCACAGGAGAGCCCGATATTTTTTCGTCCCCCAGGGACACGACTTTCCATTCCACGCCGGTGGGAATCTTTAAATCGGAAATCCATATTTCCCCCACCACTGGAGGCAGCTTATCGTATCCAACGTAATCCTTGCCGGCTATGACGAGCGCGGCGCTGTCGCTTTCGCACCAAAGGAACGTCCCGGGATCGAGCGTGTGTTCGTACTTCGCGCCCGCCCCGGCGTCGGCCCTTTTCAAAAGGTAATTTTTCCCGTCGGCCGTGAGCGCGAGTTCATCATCGTTAGCTGTTTCCCTTATCAAGACATAACGAAAATACGATATGCCCTTCACGCGAAACACGGCGGTATCTCCGTCGCTCAGGAAATAAGTGGAAGGATCCCCCGTCACTTCGTATTTTTCGCCCAAATCCGCCGCGGCGCGTTCAAGGACATAGGTTTTTCCGCTTATCTCGGCGGTCAGCGTATCGGTAGGAGCCGCGCCCGCCTGTGCCGGCGCCGAAATAAGCGCCATCGCGACAAAAAATGCCCAATATATTTTTCTCATATCCCCAAAACCTCTTTTCGCGTTAAAAAATTTTTTTGTCATGCTAAAGAGAATTTATAAATATCCCTTGTTCATATGCTTGAACAACATCCGTTCCATCCTGAAACAACTCGGTAGTCATATATTGATCTATCGCGAATCGACATGAACAGGATTTTTACTTACCTCGCATATCCCCTGTATGCGCGAGTATGGATATTTTGTTTCTGCCTTTGGCCATTTTTACGCTGTGTCGCCCGCGCCCGGTCTCTTCTTCGTAACCTTTTGATTTGAGAAATGCCATTATCTCGTCAACTGTGGACACGAATCCCATGAGAGCTTTTCTCTCCGTAAAAAATCACCCTTTATGCCGTCATTTTATCATAGGTGATAAATAGAAAACATGTTGAAATACCTTTTAGGAGGCAATGATATGATTGTAGTCGAAGGAATAAGAACCTGTTTTCAATAACGCTTCGCTTCATTTATTTATATCGTCCGCTTTGCTCATTCTATTTAGAATAAATCTCTATATGCACAATGGTGCTAATGCCTCTATAATGTGAGTTAACAAACTCGCAATGGAGGAATGTAATTTCATTTCTAAATCAACAAGGCATTAATTATCCAAGGCCATGAGGTAATGGACGTTGAACACATATGGGACGAGCTTAAAGAAAAAGGGTTCTACAACCGCGTATTTTCTGGCATTGACGCTTTGGGGGATCACTTGGTCGATGAGCTTTTTAAACTTGAAAACTCTCCGGAGATTAAACATTCAAGGGCGCCGTAGTCCGGCCGGTTTTCATTGAAACATTCTTTGAACTGTCCCAGAATGATCCCGGCGCAGTTCCGCAGTTTCCCCGAATTTAAAAGATGACGTGCGTAGCGGTCCAACCGGCCGACGGATTCCGTTACCTCTTCCATAAACAATATTTTATTCTCCGTATCGACTTCATAAAAAGTGCCGACGGACGCCGACAGAAGGGAAAGGTTTCCGCCGACCAACACTCCTTCGGCTTTGCCCTCTTTCAATACGGAAACGGGATGCCCCCGGGGGTTTTTAAATTCATAAGCGTCGCCGGCGTTGACGGCGCCGAAAAAACTTTCCGATGTTTCACCGTCAAAATTGTCCAGCATATTTGAGGATACCATCGGCCCGTGGAACCTCACAAAGCCGCATATCTGATTCAACGCGAGGTGCAGGCAGGTGACGTCGCTGTAACCCACGAATATTTTTGGGTTCTTTTTTATCAAATCCAAATCGATGTAGGGCATCGCCCCGGCGGCGCCGTATCCGCCCCGAACGCAGAAAACAGCGTCGATGCCCGGATCCCCGAACATTTTATTGATCCATTTACCCCTGACGGCGCCCTTGTCCGCCAAAAAGCCCGCGTAGTCCGTCGCCAGATTGTCCGCCGCGACCGCCTTATACCCCAGTTTTTCGATAAAAGAGACGCATTGCCCCGCCCTGTACCCGGATACCGCGGAGCCGCAGCAAATCAAACCGACGGCCGCGCCGTCCTTCAGTTTTTTCGGGTATTTCACCGTCGGTTGTCTGTCAGCCCCAGAGCGTATTGGTCAGGAAACAAGCCGCCAGCAGAGAGGCGAGATCGCCGAGCAACCCGGCCACGACGGCGTGTCTGACCTTTGTGACGCCTATGCTGCCGAAATAAACCGCGAGAACATAAAAGGTCGTTTCCGTGGAGCCCATGGCGACTGAGGCCATTCTGCCTATTTGCGAATCGGCGCCGTGCGCCGTCAACAAATCGGTCAGTATGCCTTCGGCGCCTCCTCCCGAAAAAGAACGCATAATACCCATTGGAAGAATTTCCGCGGGCATATCGATTAAATTCGTGAATGGACTCAATATGGCAACGAGCCAGCTCATCGCGCCGGACGCGCGAAACATCCCGATAGCGCACAGCATACAGACCAAAAAAGGCACGATCGTGACGGCCACGGTCAAGCCCTCTCTCGCGCCCTCCACAAACACCTGATAAACTTTTACCTTTTTGAATATGGCGTATACCGGTATGGTGAATATGACAAACGGAAGAGCGTATTTCGACACGAATTCCATCAGTTGAACGAACATGATTTTACCTCCCCGGCCCGGGGCCGACGGAAACCGTCTTTTTCGCCGGCGCGCCTTTCCACTCCTCATAATCCTCGTTCAGCCGCAGCGTGCCCGCTTCTCTTTCCCTGTCTATCATGCTTTGCAGATTCCAAGTCTTTGTTTTGCCGAACAGGATGGCCGCGGCAATGCCTGTCGCGGTGGATATTACGGTCGCAACGATTATGGCCCCCAGCACCTCCGTGGGATTTTTGGAGCCGGCGCTGGCGCGCAGGGCGATTACGCTTGTGGGAATGAGCGTTACGGATGTGGTGTTGATCGCCAAAAACATGACCATGGCGTCCGTGGCCATATCCTTGGTTTTATTCAGGGACTGCAAATCCTTCATCGCTTTCAGGCCGAAGGGCGTTGCCGCGTTGCCCAGTCCGATGACGTTGGCCGCGAGATTCATGACCATGGAACTCATCGCCGGATGATCGGCCGGTACGTCAGGGAAAAGTTTTGTCATAACCGGTTTTATCGCCAAGCCGATTTTTTCGGTAACGCCGGCTTTTTCGGCCACCTTCATGAGGCCCATCCAAAACACCATGACGCCAACCAACCCTATGACAATGTCCACAGCCGTTTCGGCGAAGCCGAAGAGAGCCGTTTGAACCCCCTCGATGTTGCCTGTCGCCACCCCGGCGAGAATCGCTATGGCGACCAAACCTACCCAGATATAATTCATCATGACGAACATACTCCTTTACATTTACAACATAACGACGAATCCGACATTAAAATTATATCGCGATATTCGTAAGCGTCAAATTGAATAACCACCTATGAGGGTGCGCGGCAAATTTATGGGTAAAGATAGGTTCGGACAGCGGATTGCCGCCCGAACCGGCGTCCTATCCTTACCTGCGATTTTGTCGCGCATCCGCGGGTGATTGTCTATTTGACGCTTCCAAGACACCTGTTATACCAGCAGGTGCTTTTGCAGTATATCGTACTTTCCGCTGACTGTCTACACTGACGGCAAAAACCTCAAAATCAGACTCGCGTAATATTTTCCCATAACAGCCAAAGTCCTTTTTCCGTACATTCAGTACCACACGACATCTAGCCTCAAATTTCTATGGACACCTGCTGGTATA
>JAIRKI010000108.1 GCA_031260185.1 Synergistaceae bacterium
CGTCTGAAGAGATTTAGGAAAATCTTCACGCGCTATGATAAATTGGATGTGATGTTTTGTGGGTTTATATATTTTGCAATGATTATTGATGCCGTGGTTAGCGTGAACACGCTCTAAAATAATTTTAGGGCTGGGAGTACTGCCTTTTTGCGGTGCGTTGAGTGCTAAGTTGCTCACCTGGCTCTATTTTTTTGGAGGGCAAGGAGAATGTATTTACTTTATGCGGATGATTCCGGGTTGCCTGATAATAACTGTAAATATTGCGTTCTGGCGGGGTTTGCCATTCGTGAAACCCAAACTTTTATTGTTCAAAAACATATTGATAATTTAACGCTTGAATACACCGGAAACTCCGGAATCGAACTACACGGAAGCCCTATGAGAACGGGAGGGAAACAGTGGCGTGGTTTTACAAAGGAAATACGGGATGGTTTGTATTTATCCGTCATGCGATATATCGCGGCGAATTATCCCAAAAATTCCATCCTGTTCGGAGCGGTTCTAAAACTACCCAGATTCGCAGGCAAAACAACGGGGCGGAGTCCCGCAATTTTGGTTCTGTTATTCAAGGAGTAAGCTCTTGATGAAATTTTGCGCTGATTTGGAGGATTTTGACGATTTTGACGCGCTCACCGTCGAGATTGAGCGATTTTCGAGCTTCGGCATCCGCCCTGGGCTGAAGCGGATTTCGAGGCTCCTTCGTCTGCTGGGAAACCCCGAGAAAGGCATGAGCGCGATACAGATACTGGGCACCAACGGCAAGGGGTCGTCGGCCGCGGTGATGGATGCCATGTTGACGGCGGCCGGAATGAAAACGGCCCTTTATACCAGCCCGCACCTGATTTCCCTTCAGGAACGCCTGCGGCTGTCGGGATGTTATGCGCCGTTCTCCGACTGGAACGCCCACTGGAGAAAAATCGTCCGCGCGGTCGAGTCCGACGCGGAATTGCGCGCGGACAAACCCAGTTTTTTCGAACATTTTACGGCGCTCGCCCTGTCGATCATCCGCGAGGCTCGCGCGGACGTCCTGATCCTCGAAGCCGGAATGGGCGGACGGTACGACGCCACCTCGGTTTGCGACCCCGCGGCCGTCATGATCAATCCCATCGGCATGGATCATACACAATATCTGGGCGACACGCCGGAGGCGATAGCGGGGGAAAAATTCGCCGCCGCCAAGAACGGGAAGGACGCCTTCTACGCCGGTGACGACGAACGGCTGACCGGGCTTTTCGCTGAATATTGCCGGGACATAGGCGCGCTGCCCCATCTGCTCGATAGCCTCGCGCGTCCGGAGGACATAAGATGCGGCGTGGAAGGGACTTTTTTTTCGTACAGGGTTTTGGACCCCGAAGCTCTGGGAACGCGCGACATTTCCGGCCTCAAAACCCCTCTGCCGGGACGTCATCAAGCCTTCAACGCGGCGCGCGCGATCACCGTCCTATTGTATCTCAAAAAACACGCCTCACTCTTTCCGACTCTGAACGAAGAAATTATCAGGCGCGGCCTCGCTCGGACGGACTGGCCGGGAAGGATGGAAATCATCCGCGGCGCGGACGGACAGATGATAATGCTCGATGGCGCGCACAACGAACACGGAGCGCGGGCGCTCGTCTCCTCGCTCCAAAACCTCGAACATGACGGCGAAAAAGTCAAAGTCGGCGCACTGGTGTTCGCGGTGATGAGCGACAAGGATTTCATTCCCATCCTGAATGTCCTGAAAGAACTGGACTGCCCGATGTTCTGCGCCCAACTGCCACTGGAAAGGTCGCTCCGCGCTTCGGAGCTTGCGAGGCACGCAAAAGCGTCGGGCCTCGCCGTCGCGGGCGTTTTCGAAAACCCCGCCGACGCGCTCGAATCCGCGCTCGCGAAGACGGACGGATTGACGGTCTGTTGCGGCAGCCTTTACCTGGTGGGATATCTCGAAAGGGAGATGAAATACAAACAGGGAATCTCTAAAAATCCTTTTTCAGACAGATTTCAGTATTACGAATCCAGTATTTATCAGAGCTGCATATCGCAAAAACGGGATTTTAGAGGTCCCCAACAGTAAAACTAATTTATATGAATGGTTTTTTTGTCGGGCAGACAGCCCGCGAAGTAAGCGCCGTCGAGCCCGAAGATACGGGTTTTCGGGTTTCGCCTTTTTATCTCGCGGGTGAGAATCGGACCGACATAGCCCATATTGCCCGTTCAAGTTATTGCCATATCTTCCAGGGCGCTTTTCCCGAGTTCCATAAATTCTCGAGTATCGCCTTGTCCCTTACGTTGTCCATCGCGTGCCAGAAATCCCTGTGTTTGAAAGCCTTTAGATTGCCTTCGGACGCGACGCGCTCGAGCGGGTCCCTTTCGAAAATGGTATTGTCGTTGTCGATATAGTTTATCACGGATGGCTCCAGCACGAAAAATCCCCCGCTGACCCAGTCGCCGTCGCCCGACGGTTTTTCGAAAAAATCCACCACTGTATCGCCCTCGACGCTCAGTCTGCCGTAACGCCCCGGCGGCTGCACGGCCGTCACGGTGGCAATTTTGCCGTGCGATTTGTGAAAATCGACGAGTTGGTCAATCGGCACGTTGGACAAGCCGTCGCCGTACGTCAGGCAGAAAGCCTCGTCTCCTATGTATTTGCGGACGCATTTAACGCGCCCGCCGGTCATAGTGTTCTCTCCGGTATCGACCACCGTCACGTTCCACGGCTCGGCGATATTGGAATGCATCGTCCTTTGCCCGTGTCGCATGTCGAAAGTGACGTCGGACATGCGCATATAGTAGTTCGCGAAATATTCCTTTATCATGTAGCCCTTGTAACCCGCGCATATGATGAAATCATTCACCCCGTAATACGAGTAAATTTTCATGATGTGCCACAAGATGGGATACATCCCTATCTCTATCATGGGTTTGGGCCGCAGGTACGTCTCCTCGAATATGCGCGTCCCCTGACCGCCCGCCAGTATCACGGCTATCATGTTTCGGGCCCGCCTTTCCCGCGTCCGGTCATTTGTCGAGCCATTTATCGATGTTCGCCTTGAACAATTGACGCAGGCGCGACGCGGCCGGACCCGGCTTGCCGTCTCCTATGACGGCGTCGCCGACGCGGACGACGGGCACGACTTCCTTCCATGAACTGGTGAGGAAGGCTTCGTCGGCCTTCGCGAGTTCAGAGACGTCCGGGCAGCGTTCCTCCACGTCGAAACCGTTTTCGCGGGCGAGTTCGACGATTATGCCTCTGGTCACGCCGTCGAGCACCATGCCCACGGGCGCGGTTATTATCCTCCCTTCGCGGCGGATGAAAAAAGAACTCCTCAGCGTCTCGGTTATTTTGCCGTCGGGACAGTACAGACATTCGCGTATATCGTCGCGCCCGGCGCCCTCTATCAATCCAACCAGATAATTGACGCTTTTGGCGAGCGGATAGGGGCGTCCCTCGCCGGTCGGCTGAAGCGCGATCCCAAGTTTATATTCGTCGGGCGGGGTATCGCCGCCGCTCTCGAAGATGACGAAATGTCTCGGCTTTGGGAATCGTCCGTTTTCGTTGACGTCGCCCCCGGTGATATACGCCTTCGCTATGCAGTTGCCCCCGTCGGGGCAGTCGGGCCGTTTCGCGCCCTCTCTCACGACCCCGGTAATTTTTTCGATGGCAGCTCCGTCATCCAAGTCGATTCGTGCCAGCCGCGCGCTTTTTTCGAGGCGTTTCATGTGCGCCGTGAGCGCGAAGGCTTTGCCGTCGTAAAGCCTGACGCTGTCGAAAACGCCGACGCCCCTTTGTATGACGAGGTCGGTCACTGGGATGCCGCATTGGTCAGTCGGGCTGAATTTGCCGTTTATAAAGCAGATGGACATTGAATATCATCCTCCAGTCGCGATAAAAATATTTTTCTCCGGGGCGTGTTTGAAAACTGCTATTTATACCAGACAACGGAATATATTTCGTACAGTATAACGATAATACACTGTAAAACCTGTACCACTGTCGCATTATAAATTGTAACGATGGCGAAATGTTATCGCTGTCGAGTATAGCCGTTAATCACGTCAAAAAAATGGCTGAAAATGGCTAAGTTCCGTTGGAGCGATTAGTTTTCAAACACGCACCGGCGAACGTTTTATTAAATTCAGCCATTTTTTCATATGACTGAACAGTTAACGCAAAAGACAAACCTCTTCGCGCTACACGACCCCCGTGCTGCCGAAACCTCCCGACGCGCGCTTCGTGTCGGAGATCTCTTCCGTCTCGCGCAACTCGGCGCGTCCGTGCGGGGAGAAAATTATCTGGGCTATCCTGTCGCCTTTTTTGATTGAGAAAATTTCCTGCCCGAAGTTCACGAGAATTACCCTTATCTCGCCCCTGTAGTCGGAGTCGATCGTACCGGGGGAGTTTAACAGCGTGACGCCGTGTTTGAGAGCGAGGCCGCTTCTCGGGCGCACCTGCCCCTCCCATCCACAGGGTATTTCGATGCATATTCCCGTGCGCACGGCGGAGCGCCCGCCCGGAGGCAGTTCCATTTCTTCCGACGCGCGCAAATCCATCCCGGCCGCGCCGTCGGTGGCGTAAGACGGCAAAGAGACGCCTCTCGAGGAGGCATCTCTTTTGATTTTTATCTCAACGGTCGCGCCCATTGTCGCGGCGCGGCCTGTCCCTGTGAAAACCGCCGTTCCTCGGGCGGTCGCCCCTTTCCTCTCTGTCGCCCGGTCTCGAATCGCGCCTTTGAGCGTTGTCGCCCTTTGGAAGAAGCGCGTATTTGGCGTCGCGCTCGCGTTCGACCGCGAGCTGCGCCGTGAGCGTCCCGTCGCCCGCGAAAGAGGCGCTCTGGTCGAGCGCCCTGCGGCGTGAGAGGTTGACCCTGTTCATGTCGTCTATTTCCTTCACGACGACCAGAACTTCATCCCCTATCCCGAAAGCGTCCTCTATTCTCGGTATGTGGTTTACGCTGATCTCGCTCACGTGCAGCAATCCTTCCTTGCCCGGCAGAACCTCGACGAACGCGCCGAAATTGATCAGCCGCGTCACTTTGCCCTTGAAAAATTCGCCGGCTTTCACCTCGCGGGTGAGGTCTTCGATGATGCGCCGCGCGTTCTCGGACGCCGCGGAATCGATCGCCGAGATGAATACCCGCCCGTCGTCTTCAACGTCTATTTTGGCGCCGGTGGAGGCCACTATCGCGCGTATCGTCTTGCCTCCGGGGCCGATTATCTCGCGTATCTTTTCGGGATCGACGGTGATGGTGACGATGCGCGGCGCGTTGGGGGAGAGTTCCGGCCGCGCGCTGCCAATCGTGTCCGCCATGATGTCCAGTATCTTCATGCGCCCCGCTTTTGCCTGCGCGAGCGCCTGTTCCAATATCGAACGGGTGACGCCGCCCGCCTTGTTGTCCATCTGGAGCGCGGTGACGCCGTCCTTGGTGCCGGCGACCTTGAAATCCATGTCGCCGTAATGGTCTTCGAGCCCCTGAATATCCGTCAGTATCCCGAACTTGCCGCCGTCGGCCATCAATCCCATCGCTATGCCGGCCACCGCTTTTTTCACCGGCACGCCGGCGTCCATCATCGCCAGGCTGCCCGCGCAAACGCTCGCCATCGAGCTCGAGCCGTTCGATTCCAGGATGTCCGAGACAACTCTCACTACATAGGGGAAATCGTTTTCTTCGGGCATCATCGTGCGCAGCGAGCGTTCGGCGAGCGCCCCGTGGCCGATTTCGCGGCGGCCGGGGCCGCGCATGACCCTGGCCTCGCCGACGGAGTACGGCGGAAAATTGTAATGAAGTATGAAGCGTTTCGCCGGCTCGTCCCACTTCAGGCCGTCGAGCAGTTGGTCGTCCGTGCCGACCATCCCGAGGGTGGTGACGGCGAGCGATTGTGTCTCGCCTCTCGTGAAGAGGGCGGAGCCGTGAGTGCGCGGCAGAACTCCTGTCTCGCACGCGATGGGCCTCACCTCGTCCATCGCGCGGCCGTCCGCGCGGCGATGCTCGTCGAGCAGGAGACGCCTGACGCTTTTTTTGACCAGTTCGTCCATCAGGGATGCTATGTAAAATTTTGCGTTGGGGTGGGTTTCGGCGAAGTGTTCCTCTATTTTTCGGGATATGGATTTGACGGCGCGCGCGCGTTCGCCCTTTGCGTGTATCTGAATGGCCGTGTGAATTTCTTCCGAGAGTTCGCGTTTGGCCCATTCGTCTATTTCGTCGATCCGCTCCGGGTCCGGCAGGGGAATTTTTTCGCGCCCCGCCTTCGAGCGCATGTCCGAGATGAAGTCGACGATTTTATTTATCTCGCGCTGCGCCAGTTCCAGGGCGTCGATCAGCATTTCCTCGCTCACTTCGTTCGCCCCGGCCTCGACCATCGTGACGCCGCCCCTGTGCCCGGCCACCACGAGGTCGAGCGCGCTCGCCGGAATCCGGGCCTCTGTCGGATTCACCACGAATTCTCCGCCGATATACCCGATCCTGACCGCTCCGATGGGGCCGTTCCACGGGATGTCGGATATCGCGAGCGCGGCGGACGCCGCGTTTATCGCCAGTATGTTGGGCGCGTTCACCTGGTCGACCGATAAAACCGTTCCGACCACGTGAACGTCGTTCCTCATGTGTTCGGGAAAGAGCGAGCGTATCGAGCGGTCGATCACGCGGGCGGAGAGCACGGCGCTTTCTGAGGGCCGGCCTTCTCTTTTTATGAATCCTCCCGGTATTTTGCCGGCGGAATAATATCTTTCCTCGTAGTCGACGAGGAGCGGGAAATAATCCAGGCCCTCTCTCTCGGTCTCGGACATCACGGAAGTGACGAGCACTATCGTGTCCCCGCGCCGCGCCACAACCGACGCGTTGGCTTGCTTCGCCATGCGTCCAGTTTCAAACGAGACAGTCTTTCCGCCTATCTCGAGGCTAAACGTTTCAGCCATCTTTATGACCATTCCTTTCTGCGAAAGGCACAAAACGTCATGAAACTTTCGCGCGATTCGCTTCTGTTTATACCTTGATGTACAATGTCACCGAGGGTGCCGACACACTACAGAACACGCG
>JAIRKI010000003.1 GCA_031260185.1 Synergistaceae bacterium
GGTATCGAACATAATTATGAAATCACAAAATCCTGACAAGTACGATTACGGCGGTTTGTTCGGGGTTAATCTTGGTACTATCAAAAACACCAAGGTAAAGGATGTTTCAATTTCTGTCGAAAAAAGTGGCGCATCTAATTGGAGTATGGCAGGCGGGCTTGCCGGATATAATTTTACGGGAACAATAACAAATTGCACAGCGACAGGTAGTGTTTCCGTGTCCTCAAACGGCTGGGACATCGGCGCCGGCGGGCTTGTCGGACTTAATCGCGGCGGGACGATAAGGGGTTGTAAGGATGTGAATGTCGCTGTTCATGTTGAGGTTATCGGCGCTGTTGGCGATACCCCTAGTGAAGTCGCCGCAGGGGGATTTATTGGTTCCAATGACGGCGCGGGAACGATAACGAACTGTTCCGCGATAAGCGCCAATATTTCATCCATTGTCGAGGGGCATGCGGTAAATACAAGTGTAAAGAACGCTCGTGGTAAATTTGCGGGATGTGTCGATAATAACAGCACATTGTCCGGCAATAAAGCCGATGGAGTTCCCAAAATAGGCTGGGACAAGAAAAAATCCCCACCCGGCCCCGGCGACGATATCTGACAAAAAGCGCCGCCCCTCGCGGATGTCGCTTTCAAGGACACAAACTTGATACGACGGCGCTTCCGTCGTTCCCCGACAGTATAAAACAAAAGCCTGACACACATCCGCCGGTAATGCAGCGTCATACGCTTTAAGTATTTGGTCTTCTCCACATTGATTTTTTTATTTTCACTCGTAGGGTGAAAATAAAAAAATTTAAGAGAGTCCGGTTTTGCCCGCGGGTTTTTGTAAATTTTTGCCTTCTTTGTGATAATATGATTCAATATCAATTATCACGTTTGGGGGTAATCTCAATGAAAAACGGCGAGTCGGCGAAAAAGGGAGCGGCGAAGCTGCTGGAAACGATGGAATGCGTTTATATGGCCACAAACGGAGAGAACGGCCATCCCAACCTGAGAGCCATGGCCGCGGCGAAAACGGAGGGGGTAAAAACTCTCTGGTTCGTCACTGACGAAGAATCGAGCAAGGCGCAGGAACTGCTCCGCGACGACAAGGCCGTGGTATACGCGGGAGCGCTCGACGCGGGCGAAGTGAAGCTCTGGGGAAACGTGGAGATACTGGAAGATATGGCGTCGAGGAAAAAAGTCTGGAGCGACGAAGTCGCCGAGCATTTCCCCGGCGGGATCGCATCGCCGAACCTTCGGGTGCTCCGTTTCAAGGTATCGAACGGCATATACGCCGACAAGAAATGGCAGAAACACGCGTTTAAAAACTGACGGGCCGCGAGACCGGCACAAAAGACCGGCAAAACCTCCCGGCCTGTCGTATCCGAAAAGACACGGGGAGGTTTCAGCTTTGAGCGGGGACGTATTGAAGGTCAAGGAACGCAAAAATCGTTACAGGGTTTGTTACATGTCGGGGGACGACTCCGGGTACGACATGATGGAAGGCGCGCTGCTGGTTCTCGAGGCGATGAATTTGCCGATAGACTGGGTGCGCGCCGACCTTGGCTGGTGCATGTGGGAAAAATCCGTCGCCAAATTCGGCGAGGGAGACCCCAGGTGCGACACCGTTCCGCCCGAGACAATAGAGGCGATAAAAAACACCGACGCCGCCATAATGGCCGCCATAACATCCAAGTCGGGGGTGAAAGGCTTCAAGTCCGCCATCCTCCAGATGCGGCAGTTGTTCGACCTCTACATCAACCTGCGCCCGGCGAAATCCCTGCCCGGCATCGGCACGCCCCTCAAGGGCGATCCCAAAATCGACATAGTGATGTTCCGCGAGAACACCGAGGATCTTTACGCGGCGGTCGAGTTCTATCCGCTGCCCAAGGAGCAGTTCGACCTGCACCCCGGCATGGAGCGATTCAAGAAATGCAGTGAAGTCGCGGTGTCGTGGCGCGTTTTTTCCAAAGAGGGATGCGAGCGCATAATCCGCGCCGCCTTCGAGTACGCCAAAGCCACCGGCCGCAAGACCGTCCACTGCGGCAACAAGGCCAACGTCATCCGCCAGACCGACGGCATGATGAAGCGCGTATTCCTCGAAATCGCCAAAGAGTACGAAGGGTACGGCATCCGGGGCATAGAGGAAAACGCCGACGCGACCGCGATGCGGCTCATCAAGAATCCCCGGGACTACAGCGTGATAGTGGAGAGCAACGTGTTCGGCGACATACTCTCCGACGAAGCGAGCCAGCTCACCGGCGGCCTGGGATTCGCCCCGAGCGGCAACATCGGCGAGGACACGGCGCTGTTCGAGCCGTCGAGCGGCTCCGTGCCCAAGTACGCGCACCGGTACAGGGTGAACCCCTGCGCCATGCTCATGGCCTGCAAGATGATGCTGGAATATCTCGGCCTCGACGAAGAAGGCGCGAAGATCGAGCGCGCCATCGGAGAAGTGTTGGTCGAGAGCAAACCCGGAACGCTGACCTACGACATCCTGCGCGATTTCCGCGACGACCCCGACTGGGAGAAAAACGCCGCGTCCACGCTGGACATGGCGTCCGCCGTAGCGCGAAAGATAGACCCGACATTCACGGGCGAAAAACTGGAAAAAGCCGGGGCCAAAGCCCACGAAATGTGCGACTGGAAAAAGACCGTGGGGTTTGAAAGCTGAATGTCGTATAAGCGGCGAAACGCCGCGCTCTCCGATTTGGAAGAGCGCGGTTTGTTTTCAGTTTCATTCGCCGGGTCTGAATCCGCCACCGGCTAACGGGGTGGAATTTACGTTTGCAATTACAGAGATTTGACCCCGCGGTTTGGGGTAAATCCAGGACAGACGCATCAAAATGAGCCAAACATTGATATTACTCAATTGACAAATTGTGCGTTCAATTCAAACACTTGAGTGATTACAAGGCTTTACGATGTTCAATGCGTTTGCCTTGGGGGTAAATCTTTCGCGTATTGATTTTTCAACGCGCGGATGATATATTTAACCCGTCACGGACGCGAGGGGGCTCTTGCGTCGGGTGACGCAAAAAAACAGGTCCTTGTTGGGCGGGGATTTCTTGCCCGGGCGAGGCGACATGTCATAACGGGTCGTCGCGGTTGCGATGACGGTGATATTGCCGCGCCCATGCGTTTGGGGCGCGTTTTCGCGTTTGATTTCGGGGAGGGAAAGAATATGGCGGAGGTCAGGATAGCTTTTGTCGGAGCGATAATCGAGGAGCCGGAAAAGGCGCAGCAGGAGTTCAATTCCGTGGTGTCGTCGTACAAGTCCATCGTCAAGTGCCGTTCGGGAATGCCGTTCAACGACGAGGGCATAGCGGTCGTCTCGATAGTCGTGATGGGAGACGTCGACACGATAAACGCGTTCACCGGGCGGCTGGGGCAGATCAAAAACGTGCAGGTCAAAAGCGCCGTGTCAAAAAAAATTTTCGGCGCAACGGCTTGAAGGGGGATAAATCTCATGGACATGAAAATCGACGCGGCGAAAGTGGAGCATATGCTGGACGAGGCCGGGGGAGCGGACAAACAACGCCTCGACTCGATACTGGACAGGGCCGAATCCTTCAAAGGGCTGTCTCCCGAAGACGTGGCGGCGCTTTTGACGACCGATTCCGGGCCGCACATCGAGAGGATGTTCAAAATCGCCGGAAGCATAAAAGAGGAGATTTACGGCGAGCGCATAGTGATGTTCGCCCCGCTCTACGTCAGCGACTACTGCGTGAACAAGTGCCGCTACTGCGGGTTTAGTTGCGACAACAAATTCAGCCGCAGGCGTCTTTCCATGGATGAAATAAAAGCAGAGGCCGAGATACTCGAGCGCATGGGACACAAACGCCTCGCGGTCGAGGCGGGCGAGGACCCGGTCAACTGCCCCATCGACTACATACTGGACGCCATAAAGACCATCTACTCCATGAAGGCGGACACTGGCGAGATCAGGCGCGTCAACGTCAACATCGCCGCCACCACCGGCGACAACTACAAAAAACTGCGCGACGTCGGCATCGGGACGTATATCCTCTTTCAGGAGACGTACCACGAGCCGACTTACAGCGAACTCCACGAGTCCGGCCCGAAGAAAGACTTCGATTATCACCTGACGTCCTTCGACAGGGCCATGCGCTCCGGCATCGACGACGTGGGCGGCGGCGTGCTGTTCGGCCTCTACGACTGGCGCTTCGAGGTGCTGGGGCTGATGCTCCACAACCGTCACCTCGACGAGACCTACGGGGCGGGTTTTCACACGATATCCATGCCTCGCCTCTGTCCGGCCGAGGGCATGGACATGTCGTCGTACAGGATACTGTCGGACGAGGATTTCAAACGCGTGGTGGCGACGGTGCGCATAGCGGTTCCCTACACGGGCATGATAATCTCGACGCGCGAGTCGCCCGCAATGCGCAAAGAGCTGATAAAGCTGGGCATCTCGCAGATAAGCGGCGGGTCGAGCGTGGAGGTTGGCGGTTACGCGGCGCGGCAGGCCGGGGGCGAGCAGTTCGAGCTTGCCGACGGCAGGCCGGCGATCGACGTGCTGAGATGGCTGATGGACGAATCCCTGGTGCCGAGCTTCTGCACCGCCTGCTACCGCAAGGGGCGCACCGGCGACAGGTTCATGTCCCTCGCGAAATCCGGCAACATCAAAAACGTCTGCCTGCCCAACGCCCTCATGACCCTCTGCGAGTACATGATGGATTACGGCGACGACGCGTTCCGCAATCAGGCGGGCGCGCTGATCGAAAAAAATATCCCCAAGATAAAAAACGAAAAAATGAGGGAGCTGACGAAGGGCAGCATAAAAAGGATAAAAAACGGAGAGCGGGATCTGTACGTGTGACACGCATTGGCGTCACAAGGAAAAATCGGCCAACCGGCTCAGCCGCCTTGTGATAAATGATAAAATACGAAACAAACTCCGGGGTACCGGGACAAGGAAATTGAAACGCAAGGGCTGAGAGATTTGGCTGTCAAAAAAATTTTTTGCGAAAAAAGCGGGTCTGATTTCGAAATTTTTTTCACGAATATAGACAATCAGCGGAAAATAAGATATATTCC
>JAIRKI010000022.1 GCA_031260185.1 Synergistaceae bacterium
GGCAGCGTCATCACGGACATTTCATCTATGGTCGTCCTCTCGTGCCCCAGTTCCATGAGCGAGATCATCTGCTCCTTGTGAACGAGCTTTTCCCGGCGTCCCATTTTCAGCATTATGTAATCGGCGCCGTAGAAATAAAGGGCGCGCAGCACTTCCTGTACGCCGGAATCGGCCGAAAGCATCCCTCGCTTTATCTCCTGCGCGCTAGCCATCGTTCGCGCGCTCCATTCCGAGAAGGGCATGCACAAAATCGCGGCAGGAGAAGAGTTCCAGATCCGCCACCCCCTCGCCCAGGCCGATATATCTTATGGGAAGCCTCAAACGCTGGGATATTGACAGTACTATCCCACCCTTGGCGGTGTTGTCGAATTTCGTGAGCACCACGCCGGAAAGGGGAATGGATTTGTTGAATATATCCGCCTGCGTGAATCCGTTCTGCCCCGTCACCGAGTCGAGTACCAGCAGCGTCTCGAGGATTCCGCCGGGGACCTCGCGGGAGGCGACCCTGCCCACCTTGGCGAGTTCGTCCATCAGGTTCGATTTGGTGTGAAGCCTTCCGGCGGTATCGACGATCACGACGTCCGCGCCCGACGCTTTCGCAGCCGCTATCGCGTCGAAGGCCACCGCCGCCGAATCGCTTCCGTGGGCGTGCGCTATCACCCTCGCCGACGCCCTCTCTCCCCACGCATTGAGCTGTTCTATCGCCGCCGCCCTGTATGTGTCGGCCGCCGCCAGGATTACGGTCTTTCCCTCCCGGATGAGCCGCGAGGCGAGTTTTCCGGCGGTTGTGGTCTTGCCGCTGCCGTTCACCCCGACGAGCGTCACGACGGACGGCCTGTCCGAAACGTCGATCGGCCTGCCCGTCCCCGGAATATCCTCGAGGCGTTTCACGAGCGTTTCAGCGAAAACGCCCCTCAGTTCCCCGGTATGGGCTATCCGGCGGTCGACGGCGATTTGCCTCAGATCGGCAATCAGTTCTTCGGCGGTCTCGATCCCGACGTCTCCCAGAAGCATGCGTTCCTCCAGTTCTTCCCAGAAACCGTCGGTCAGGGGACTGTCCGAGAAGAGATTCGACACTCCCTGCGACCATTTGTTAACCACGCTTCTGAGTTTGGAGAACACGTTTCCCAACAAAGCCATTAATTAGATCACCGCCTGAATCAGTTTTCGTCCGGGGGAATCGACGGGCCGCGCTTATGTCCGCGTTTTCTTTTGCGGTTCCTCGCCGATGTCTCCCGGGGAGGAACCGTCTCCGCTTGAATCGGTTCGCGCGGCTTTGGGCAGGGCGTCTTGTCGCGCGATTCAATCGCGTCCGCCCGAACGGTTTCGTCGTAGGGACACCGATAGCGTCCGCCTTTGCGGTTGTGCCTCTGTTTCGGGTATTTCTCTGGCGCGGAGATCACTTCGGTTTTTTCCTCACGCGGTTTCGCGGTTTCCCCGTCAATCGCGCGGATTTTTGCCTGAAAACAGGATTGAGCCGCGCTTCCGGAAACAATCCGGGTCGCGCCGCCGAATCCGGTATTTCTCCGGCAGGAACGCCCGTATTTCCCGAGAGACGATTTTTTCCTCCCGGACTCGTCTTCGTCGCGCGGCGGTTCCCATTCATCGCCGCCGGCGATGGCCGCGCGGAAATCCCGGAACATCGCTACTGGCACCGAGACGTCCCCTCCCGTCGGTTTGTGGCAGCGCACCGATTCACGGCTGATATCCATCGACACGACCGAGTAGCTGCCGTTCGGGGTCTTTATCTTGTTCCCCGGCCCCGGCAGTCCCGCCCACAGGTCTTTATACACCTTGTGCTCGAACGACATGCAACACATCAACCGTCCGCATATACCGGAAATCTTGGCGGGGTTCAGCGCTATGTTCTGCTCTTTCACCATCCTGATACCTATGGGCAAGAACTGGTTCAGCCAGTAGCTGCAGCAGCAGGGCAATCCGCACGAGGCCACCCCGCTGATCAGTCGGGCTTCGTCGCGGACGCCCATCTGCCGCAGTTCTATCCTGGTCCTGAATTTACGCGCCAAATCCTTCACGAGATTCCTGAAATCGACCCTGGTCTCGGATGTGAAGTAGAAGAACAATTTTTTTCCGTCTATCATCGTCTCGGCGTCGACGATTTTCAATTCGAGATTATGCCCGTCTGCCATTTCCTGAGCTTCCTTGAGTATGCCTTCCTCGGATTCCTTCCGCGACGCCCATTGTGCCCTGTCCGTAGCGGTGAGGACGCGGACGAATTCGAGGTCGCCCACCATCGGATCGCCGCCGCGCGCCGACCCTTCGCCGCGCTCGGGAACCGTCTTCATTCCCCTGTATTCGCTTTCCCGCGTTTCGTTCAAAGGCCCCATGACCGAGGCCACTTCCCCGCCCCTGCGCGAGACCGCAATGATCAAGCCGTCCCGGGGCGGCGCGTCCGCCGTTTCGGGATCGAATTCCACTATTCCCAGAAATCGAGGCTTACCGTAAGTCGCCAAGTATTTGCCCAACTGGAACTCCTTCCCTCAGGATCGCCTCCAGCGCGTCCTGAACCATTGAAACAGGCAGGCGCCTCCTTTTCGATACGTACAGCAGGTTCCTCACCGAAGCGGCGAGACGGAATTCGCCTCTGCCGCACAGCCATCCCGCCCAACCGTCGGCCTCGGAGGCGAGTTCGTCGGCCGATAATTTCCCGGCGCGCTCGATCCATGCCGCCCATTCCGCCGGGGTCGCGGGGGGAGGACTGTCGCCGGCCGCCTCTTCCGGTTTGAACGAGACCGTCCAGGAACGGCTTCGAATCGTGGATATCACGTTATCCTCCTCGGCTAGAAAGAGTAGATGTCCCCCCGCCGGAGGCTCCTCGGCTATTTTCAGCAGAGAATTGGCCGCCGGAAGCGATATCGCGTCGACCGAATGAACCACCCCGAGCCTTCCCCGCGCGAAAAACGGCTTGAGCGACATCGCCGCCCGCATCTCCACGCAATCGGCGATTCCGGGAGTGCCGTCGCCCGAGCCCGCGACCAGCATATCCGGGTGTCCGTCGTCCATCCACGAGCGGCACGAAGCGCAACCGTCCGAGCCGCTGCCCCCGTCGCACAATACCAGCCGCGCGTACATGTCCCTGAAATCGCGCGCCCACCCGGAACCGACGATCGCGAGCAGCGCGCCCGGCGCGCCGCCCGACGCCAGCGTCTCGCGCAGATCTTTCCATTGGCGCGAGGAAGATATTTCGTTCAGAACAGGAGAGATATCAGACATCCCTTTATCTCGTCGATCAGCGAAAGCATCCGCGTTCTGTCACGCTCTCTCCCGAGCGCCGATTCCAGCGCCTCGAGTTCCGCCAGCGCGTCCTCGGCGCGTTCTATTACCATGAACATCGCCCGTTCCGTCCGCCTCCACTTGAACTCCCTCTTTATGCGCATACTGTTTCTTACGCGGCCGAGCGCAGTTTGCACGAGTTTCCTGTAACGCCCGATAAGCGCCGACGCGGGGTAGCGCGAGAGGGCGGCCCCTATTTCGTCGAGTTCCGCCATCATCCCCCGAAACTCCATGTCCTCGGTTATCTCGGCGAACGTTTTCTCCGCGCCCTGAGCACCGGGAACGGAACCGCCCCTCGCCGCGGCCTGCCCCGAGTGAGGGGCCGTCTCGCCGCTTTTGAGTTTCGCGCCGCCGACCTTCACGCCGCGTTTCCGCCTAAGCGCGTTCCGAACATGCGTTCCAGTCCGCGTTTGAGTTCTTCGAACACCGCGTTTTCGTCCTTCGAGGCGTCGACTTTTATCCATCCGCCGGGAGAACGTTTCATCAAGACATCATACGCAACCCGCACGCGCTCGAAATAATCGCGTCCCCGCGCGTCGAACGAATTCAACTTCCCGCGCGCCACAAGACGCCTTCTCGCCATGTCCGCGCCTATATCCAAAAGGCACACGCAATCGGGCCGAGGCAGGCCGATCGCCTCGCCCATGCCCGTCATATAATCGGCGGCGCCGCTCCCGATCGATGGGTTCGACAACACCTGATAAGCGAGCGTCGACGGTGTATATCTGTCGCAAATGACGCATACTCCCTTTTGCAAAGCTGGCGCGATGACGCTTGACACATGCTCGCACCTGTCCGCCATGAAAAGAAAGAACTCGCCCCACGCGCTCGACAGATTCCCTCCGAGCGCGAGCCGCCTGATCGCGTCCCCGCCGGGCCATCCGCCCGGCTCTTTCGTGACGAGCACCATGTCGCGCCCGAGCAATCCCGACATCCATTCCCCGAGCCGCGCCGCCTGCGTTGTCTTTCCGCCGCCGTCTATCCCCTCAAGGACAATAAACATCATCCACGTCTCCCAAAACACGGATCGTCACGCACGCAACGCCTGTTTCCATTCCTCAAAGGAAGATTGTCGCCGCGCAAATTATAACCGAAATCGCGCCGGATTGTAAAAAACTCCCGCAAACCGAAAAGCGGCGGCGGAAAAATTCATGACATAGTTGAATGAGCGGACAAAGTAAGGAGAAGTGCAAAAATAAACTTTACAACTATATGATACTGTGTCATAATTTAGGTATGGATATTAGCGCAGAAAACAGAATCAAAATAATGCCGCCAATGCTGAACGAAAAGCCGAAAAGCAAAGAAGACTATACTTGGCGACAGTTGCGGACGGGAGGGCTCCACTTAGTTCGGACGAAGCGGAATATGTTGCGCTTGCGCGGAGATATAGCGGGAAAAAGTACAGGAAACGGCTGATATTGGATTTTGGGGACGCCTGGTTTCTGGAGCGCATCCCGGAAATGTCCGGCATCAAGAAACTGTTCGCCAGCGTGCTTCCCCAAGAGAGCGATACACTGTTTTCGCTGCTCGCTTTCAAATTGCTCGATTCAAATGCCAGCAGCTTTGCGGAAAGATGGTTTGCAGGTTCTTACGTGCAGTATTTGTATCCTGAAGCCGTTCCGGCATCTCCGCGAATCAGCGAGTTCATGGAACGGTTGGGCAAGGAAGAGACAAAACGAACCTTTTTCGACGCATACACCCCCTGCCTGAAAGAACTCCCCGAGGTATCGGAAAACGTCTTAATCGACAGCACCGGGCTTCCGAACGATATCCATTTTGAATATACTCGGGTCAACAATCACAACG
>JAIRKI010000080.1 GCA_031260185.1 Synergistaceae bacterium
CACCCGCGGCCCCCCCCCCCACCCGCCTGGCACCACCCCCCCCCCCACATTTTTTAACCGGGGTTCAGGGGGCACCCCCGTGGGGGGTTCCGGGGCGGCCCCCCCTGGTTTTGGGTGAAAAAATTTTTTCGAGAAATCATGACACGCCTCCGATGATATTATTTTATTTTCTCCCGATTTGCGCGACGATATTGAGTATCACGGTCAAAACCACGCTCACCGCGAGCATGGTCGCGAGCGGAAAATACACTTTTGCGTTCCTGGTTTCCCACGCGATGTCGCCGGGAAGTTTGCCTAACGGCAACCCCAATTTCGAGACCGCCCAAATTATCGCGCCTGCGGCGAACAATACTGCGCCGATTGTCATAAGCGTCCGCGCCACGCGTCACACCCCCCCGTCGTCCAGTACGGACAACTGGCGGAACATGAAATCGCGCGGCTTTACGCCCAGATATTCGTATGTGTTGCGCGTGGCCTTGCGGCCGCGCGGAGTGCGTTCGAGCATCCCCTTTTGTATCAGGTAGGGCTCGTATATGTCCTCGATGGTGCCCGTATCCTCGTTCAGCGCCGCCGCGAGGGTCGAAAGCCCCACCGGGCCGCCGTCGAAAAGTTCCAGCAGCGCGCGCAAAAATTTTCTGTCGTGGTCGTCGAAACCGAGTTCGTCCACGCCCATCATGCCGAGCGCCGCTTTCGCCAGCGCCGGTTCGATCGTTCGCTCTCCCCTCACGGTCGCGACGTCCCTCACCCGCTTGAGGAGCCGCAGGGCGACCCTTGGAGTTCCTCGCGCCCTCTTGCCTATTTCGGCCGCCGCTTCGCCGGTGATGTCGGCTTCGAGTACCGTCGCGCCTCGCCGCACTATTTTCGTGATCTCCCGCGGCTCGTACAGGTCGAGCTGTTCGAGGATGCCGAATCTGGCTCGCAGGGGCGACGTCAGCAGGCCGAGACGCGTGGTCGCCCCCACCAGGGTGAAACGCGGAAGCCGCAGCCTGATGCTTCTGGCGAGCGGGCCCTTGCCTATGACGATCGAAAGACAGAAATCCTCCATGGCCGGGTATAGTATCTCCTCGATATTGGCCGAGAGGCGGTGTATCTCGTCGATGAAAAGCACGTCGCCAGCCTGAATGTTCGACAGGATGGCGGCGAGGTCGCCCGCGCGCTCGAGCGCGGGGCCGGACGTCGTCTTGAGCGCGCCGTTCATCTCGTGCGCTATTATGCCGGCGAGCGTCGTCTTGCCGAGTCCCGGAGGGCCGTAAAAGAGCGTGTGGTCGAGCGATTCCTCCCTGCTCCGCGACGCGCTCATGAAAATCGACAATTTGTTCTTGAGCGCGTCCTGCCCTATGAATTCGTCGAGCGCCCGCGGACGGAGAGACAGCGCGTCCTCCTCGGTTTGGGCCCGCAGGGTTTCGAAAGGTTTGTCCTGGGGCATACTACCTTCTCCGGAGTCTCGCGAGCGCCGACATCATCAGGTCTTCATCGCCCCATTCCCTCTCTCCTCCCTCGGAGCGGCAGAGGCTCACGGCGCGCGCCGCCTCGCCATGGGAGAAACCGAGGCCGACGAGCCCGCTTATCACTTCGCCGTCCACGGAGCCCGACAGCTTTATCTCCGTTCCGCCGGAGGCGATATGCGCGAATTTTTTCTCTATTTTGGGACGCAGTTCGAAACATATTCGCTCGGCGCGTTTTGGGCCAAGCCCCGGGACGGCGAGGCGCGACGCGTCGGAAGCCATTATCGCCGACACTATCGCCCCCGCGCCCAAGTGGCGCAACAGCGTGATCGATAGCTTACCGCCCATCGTCTTTACCTGCGTTATCTCGAGAAACAGCGCGCGCTCCGACTCGTCGGAGAAGCCGAACATCGACATCCCCGCGTCGCTCACCTGAAGCCACGCGAGACATTCGAGATCCTCGTCCGCCGCGGCGCGCGCCAGCAACGAGCCGGAGGCGTATACCTCCAATCCGAAACCGGCGACATCCAGACATATCATCTCGTCGCCGACGGACAAAACCGTTCCGCGCAGAGAGCGAATCATTGAACAGCGCCTGCGGCGTTTCGCGTGTCGTATATCGACAGGGCCATGCCGGTTATCGCCGCCGCGAGCGCGTCCGCGGCGTCGTCGGGCCTGGGCGTCTCGGGGAGGTTCAGCAGGTTGCGCACCATTCCCTGCACCTGCCGCTTATCGGCGGAGCCGCTGCCGCATACCGCCAATTTTATCTCGGACGGTTTGGGCTCGTAGGGAACCAGCCCAAACCTCGCCGCGGCGAGAAGTATCACGCCCCGAGCCTGCCAGACCATTTCGGCCGTGGTGGTGTTGCGCCCGAAGTAAAGACGCTCCACCGCTATCACGTCGGGGCGGTGCGACGATATTTTTTCCTCGATCCCGCGAAAGATATCGCCGAGCCTGACCGCTGTCGGAAACCCCGGGCCGGTGGATATCACCCCGTAATCGAGCGATCTCATGACGTCGCCCGTCTGACTCACGATTCCGTAGCCCAGCCTCCCTATGCCGGGGTCTATCCCGAGACAAAGCATGAAACGCGGACGTCCTCCTCAGCCCAGAGCGGCAAGGATTTCGTCCGGTATCTCGAAGTTCGAGTAGACGTTCTGTACGTCGTCGCTCTCCTCGAAACGGTCAATCATGTTGAGCATCTTTTCCGCTTCCGCCTTTGTTTTCACCTGTATCGTGGTCTTGGGTTCCATGGTGATTTCGGCGGCGCTCACCGCGTAACCGGCGTCCCGGACGGCTTTCGCCACCGCCGAGACGAGCGGCGGATCGGTTATTATCTCGAAACCGTCGTCCGTGTCGTTCATGTCGTCCGCGCCGGCGTCTACGGCGACGCTGAGCAGTTCGTCCTCGTCTATGCCCTCGCCGGTGACGGTCACGACCCCGCGGCGCTCAAAGTTCCACGCGACGCAACCCATCTCCCCGATCGCGCCGCCGACGCGGGTGAATATGGCCCGCATTTCCGGCGCGGTTCGGTTGCGGTTGTCGGTGGAAGTCTCCACCATGACGGCGACCCCGCCCGGCCCGTATCCCTCGTAGACGACATCCTCGTAAATGACACCCTCGAGGCTGCCCGCGCCCCTTTTGACCGCCCGCTCGATGTTGTCGTTGGGCACGTTGCCCTCTTTGGCGCGGTCAATCGCGACCTTGAGCGCGAAGTTGGCGTTGGGATCCCCGCCGCCGGATCTCGCGGCCGCGATGATGTTCTTGGTGAGGCGCTGATAGGCAACGCCCTTCCTGGCGTCCTGCGCCGCCTTGCGGCGTTTGATTCCGGCCCAGTGTGAATGTCCGGACATTTATAAACCACCCCTCCGTCCCGCTTCGCGTGCGGAAATTTTTTTGAACGCCTGCCAAAAGTGTGATTCAAAGCCGTCGGCGAAAATATCTTTTCGTTATTTTATCACAAGCCCAAGTCGGAAGACAGGGATCGCCGATCGGACAACAGCATTTTCTTTAGAGAACCTCTAAAAATCCTCCACCTCAAACCACAGCTTGATGAGTTGGAATTTCTATAAGTAGTTCATATTTCTGGATTCATGGGATTATGTCTTTTCACCCATTGGATGAAAGTTCTCCTTTGCGAGAAGTAGTCCTATCACAGGATTTAGCACCATTATTGAGAACTCAAGCTGCGGTTTGAGGCTCCATGAGACATAGTGGAAAAACCACCGTCAAAATGATATAATTACCGTAGTATCAAGCTATCATGCGGAGGGGTGTATCTATATAATGAAACAGTACGGCCTTTTCGATGACAAAATCGCCTATGACCGCCTCGACAAATGCCTTGACCCGTTGTTGTGTTTAAACGAGGCCGTGAATTGGGAATTGTTTCGAGTTCAATTGCGGAGCGTCCGCAAAAACGAGACGGTCGGGCGCCCCTCGTTCGATGTAATAATGATGTTTAAAGTGATGATATTACAGTCGTTGTACAACATCTCCGACGCCGCCGCGGAATTTTTTATCGGAGACCGTCTGTCCTTTATGAGATTTCTCGGTCTCGACTTGACCGAAAAAGTGTTCTCATGTTCTTTGATAAATATAAAAATCGGACGCGGAGGTTTCTTCTTCGTTTCCGATCATATAAGGATATTCGTTGGGGATATACTTGATTAACTGAAATTCCAGCTTACGCGCCGCCACAAGATGAGTAAAGTTTCGGTGACGATATCCCACATACTTAGTATAACTTTCATGATTGCTAGAGTAAATGATGACTATTCTGGAAGATAAGGAAAACAAGTCTTCGATGTAGTGTTTAAAAATATCGTCTTCCAATAAGTGATAAATAACATCCATTGACAATGAGGCGTCATATTTTTTATTGATATAACTATCTCTTTCAGCGGTTAAATAGAAAATCTTATTTTCGTCATCGGCGTATTGTTGGCGATGACGGTTTATTATCGTTGCCGAGACGTCTACTCCCGTATATTTGGGGACTTTAAGCATGGAAAGCAAGTTTCCGTCTCCACAGCCCAAATCGATCAATGATTGAATACGAAAATCCTCCGTCAAGCCATTTACGATGCGAGCTTTGAAATCGGCAAGATGATTATAAGAACCTGTCCCAGATGTCCCGCCGTAGCGGTAATTTCTTTCCCAAAACTCTCCGGAATTAAAGCCCCCCCCCCCCTCCGTCAGCCATCGCTCCAGTAATCGCGTATATTCGACATGACGCCGTATTGGCGGGATACATAAAGCCGCTTTTTTACACATGTTATAAAAAAACTGCCTGATCATTGTACAAAAACCCCCTCTTAACCAAATCTCCGCCGCTGGCGTTTTGTGGGCTTATCACGGCGGTTGGCCACTAACGTATAAAAACACATTTTTGCGCCGAAGTCAATAGTGTGCCGTGTGCCTCAAACCACAGGTTGGGCACTTGATAATGGTATTGAATACGGCAGTAATGTCGATTATAGCGGTTTAGTATAACGTATACTATATATCGCTCCGTAAATAGCCTATTTTCAGCTGCCTGCAGAATGCTGCATAGTATAGATTATATGAAACCGCTATAAAGGGAAATCGAACTTTCACCCACTGGGTATAATTTAAAAAATTCGTAACTATTCAGTTTTAGATACAAAGTTTGGGATTTTCCCCGCGAACAAACCGCCGATATTCTTCAAAACACTCCCGCGTTTGGTCTGCGTACGCGCGTAAGTGCCGCGAAAAAGTTTGACATTTTTTCGCCTTGCCCCCTTGATTTTGCATAGAATACATGATAACCTGCCAAAGTTGTTTCAATAAACTGTTTATGCTGTGCTTTGCGCGTGTTAAACATTTTCGAGAGGTTTTACAGCCGCTTAAATTCGGGAGGTCGAAAGAAATGTCTGATGTCAAAGAAGTTGTGGGTAAAAAGAGCGGAACGCGGGAGAGAGTGAGGGATATTTTCGGGTCGCTCGTGTTCGACAGGCGGGCGATGAAGGAGCACCTTCCCAAAAAGGTATTCGCCAATCTCGAAGAAGCCAGGATTGGCCGTAAATCCATGGATTCGGGGGATGCCGACATCATAGCCATGGCGATGAAGGAATGGGCGATAGAGAACGGCGCCACGCATTGGTCGCACTGGTTTCATCCGCTCACGGAGGCGACCGCCGAAAAGCACATGGCGTTCACGCTGCCGTCCGACGACGGCACGCCGCTCGAGACTTTCAAAGGCTCCGACCTCATGCAGGGCGAGCCGGACGCTTCGTCGTTCCCCTCGGCGGGCCGCCGCTCCACTTTCGAGGCGCGCGGCTACAGCGTCTGGGATACCAGCAGCAACGCGTTCATCGTGAAGAGCAGGAAGGGCGGCACGCTCTGCATCCCATCCGTGTTCCTCTCATACGACGGCACTCCTCTGGATCTCAAAACCGGCCTTTTGCGCTCTCTCGAATCCATAGAGGCCTCGTCGCTGAAACTTCTCCGCATGTTCGGACAGAGAGGCATAAAGTACGTCCGCATGACGGTCGGGGCCGAGCAGGAATATTTCCTGCTCGACAGGCCAAGGGCACAGAAGCGTCCCGACATCCGTTTCTGCGGCAAGACGATAATCGGCGCTCAGCCGGCCAAGGATCAGCGGCTCGACCATCACTATTTCGGCGCCATCGCGACGCGGGTGCTCGACTACATGGAGGACGTGGAGCGCGACCTCGCCGGGCTGGGCATTTCGCTCGCCACGCGCCACAACGAAGTCGCGCGCTGTCAGTTCGAATTCGCCCCTCTCTATGATGAAGCCAATATCGCTTGCGACCAAAACCAGATAGTAATGGAGACCATGCGCAAACGCGCCCGCGAGCACGACCTGAGACTGCTCTTTCACGAGAAGCCGTTCGACCACATGAACGGCAGCGGCAAGCATCTCAATTTCTCCCTCGTCGACAGCGAGGGCCGCAACCTGCTGAAACCGTCGACAAACCAGCGCAAAAACATAGTGTTCCTGACGTTCCTCTCGTCCCTGGTTTACGGCATATCGAAGCATTTCGGCTTCCTGCACTCGGTGAACGCCACGGCCGGCAACATGTACCGCCTCGGCGGTCACGAGGCGCCTCCGGCCATATTGAGCGTCTATCTGGGCGAGGCGCTCACGGCCATGTTCAACGAGATAGGCCACGGCTCTCCCGAGTTCAAAAAACGCCCGGCGATGGACCTCGGCCTCGCCAAACTCGCCCGGATAAACACTTACGAGAGCGACCGCAACCGGACGAGCCCCGTGGCCTTCACCGGCGACAAGTTCGAGTTCCGCGTTCCCGGCGCCTCCCAGGCACTCGCGCTGCCGGTCACGGCGCTTGCCACGATATGGAGCTGGGGCATAAGAAAAGTGTCGTCCCTTATGGAAAAAAAGATCGAAAGCGGCTCGGACCCGCTTGACGCCGCCCTCGACGTTATAGCCGAAGTCATGAAAGACGCGAAGAACATCATTTTCGAGGGCGACGCGTATACGGCCGAGTGGCAGGCGGAAGCCGAAAAGAGAGGGCTGATCAAATCCCACAACACCCCGGAATCCATTGACCTCATGCTCGAGGAGAGCACCGTCGAGATGCTCGATGAATTGGGCGTTTACAAGAAAAACGAAATCGAGAGCATTCACGACATACGCGTGGAATCGTTCTGCACGGCTATAGAGGTGGAACTGGCCGTGATGTTCGCCATGCTTTACGAGGGAGTGTTGCCCGCCATCTCGCGTCAGCTCATACTGGAGAAGGATTCCATTTCCGCCCTCGGCGGCGCGGAGTTCCCCGAAGGCGGCGAATGGTCTGAATTCATCAAAAAACTCGGCAAGGCAAAGGCCGAAATTCTCAAAGACGCGAAAAAACTGGCTGATATGAGAGCCAAACTTGCCGATCTTCCGGCCCGCGAACGCGCGCGGGCGATAGTGGACGAAGCGGTGCCCCTCATGGACGGCGTCCGCAAGAAGTGCGACGAGGCGGAACTGCTGATATCCGCTGATATCTGGCCTTACCCGATATACAGAAACCTTCTGTCGCTGTCGATGTAACCGAAAACCGCTCTCCGCGCAGGCGCGTCGGATCTCTAGTGAATTTGCGCCCGACCCTTGAACCGCGAAGCGGTTCAAGGGTCGGGCATTCATGGATCCGAAAATAGATAAATTGTTCGCGAACTCGGTTATGGCAATACTTTACCGGTTATACTGATGAACAATGCGCGAATAACAGACCCCGTAAAATATTATCGCGGCCGGTGGGGCGAACCTGTGTGTTCGCCCAGGCACGAGATAATCCCTTTGCCTTCCTGAACCCAATTTGTCCTGTCCCGCGTAATTTCCGCGCAATTATTTGGTAATATCATCGGTGATAAAATTTCAGCTTTCACTCGTTAATTTGCCGTTTAATCATGGAGGGAGCGCCGGTATGGGAGAAGAACGCAAAAAAATACTGATCGTGGACGACGAGGCGAAAATCGTCGAGGTCGTTACGTCATATCTGGAGAACAAAGGATTCGCCGTCTTCGGGGCGCCCGATTGCGGGCAGGCGTTCGAGATTTTCGAGCGGGAGAGCGTCGGCCTCATCCTGCTGGATCTCATGCTTCCCGGTATGACGGGAGAGGAATTCTGCGCGGCCATACGCAAAAAATCTCACGTTCCCATAATCATGCTGACCGCGAAGGTCGATGAACGGGATATGCTGAACGGCCTGTCCATCGGAGCCGACGACTACATAACGAAACCGTTCAGCCTGAAAACCCTGCTGGCGCGTGTCGAAGCCGCCCTGCGCAGAACCGGCGAATACGCGCTGACGCCGGGAAACAAATTGGTTTTCAACGGGGGAGAGCTGGAGATCGACTTCGGCGGCCGTTCCGTCCTCAAAAACGGCCGGACTGTCATTCCAACGCACAACGAGTTCAAAATTCTCGACGCGCTCGCGAGAAATCCTGGCAAGGCGTTCACGAGAGAACAATTGATCGACATGGTCATGGGGGACGATTTTGACGGTTTCGCGAGGGCGATCGACAATCACGTCAAGAATCTCAGACAAAAAATAGAGACCGATTCCAAAAACCCGGAATATATTCTCACCGTTTATGGGGTCGGATACAAATTCAGAGGAAAACGTGAAGAAAAAATATAGCCTGAAAACGCGGTTGTCGGTCAATATGGCTTTTGTGGCACTGTTTACGGTCGCAGTGATCAGCGTCGTGGCGAACATATTCATCAACAGGCAATTCGGGGAATATGTAGCCGAACGGCAGAAAAAGAGAACCGAATCGATTCTCTCCGATCTGGAACGGCAATACGATGAGGCGGATGAGACATGGGACGTTGAATTCCTGCACACGATCGGAATGAGCGCGCTTTTCGACGGATACATAATCAAGATATACGATACGTCGGGCGGAACGCTGTGGGACGCGGAAAAACACAATATGAGCGCCTGCGCGCGAATCGTTGGGGAAATCACCCAAAGAATGCGGGCGCGTTTTCCCGACAGCAAGGGAGAATTCACCACAAACGGCTACGATTTGGAAAGGAACGGCCGGCCGATCGCCGGGGTAAGTATCAGTTACTTTTCGCCGTATTTTTATGACGACGACGATTTTCGGTTTTTGGATTCCCTGAACGTCATTCTAGCCGGGAGCGGCGTATTTTCCCTTTTGCTCGCCGTGACGGCGGGCTGGCTCCTGTCTCGGCGTTTGAGCGACCCGATCCGGAAAACCGCCGCGGTGGCGAAACGAATGTCCGAGGGCGACTACGTCGTGAGGATTGAGGAAAAGACAAACATCGACGAGCTGCGCGAGTTGACGGCGTCGGTAAACCAACTTGCCGATTCCCTCTGCAAACAGGAAAACCTGCGCAAGCGGATGACGGCCGACGTCGCCCATGAACTGCGCACGCCGCTCGGCAATATCGCGGCGCACATAGAGGCGATGACCGAGGGAGTCTGGGAACCAACCCCCGAACGCTTGTCGAGTTGCCATGAGGAGATAAAAAGGATAAGCCGGCTGGTGTTCGATCTCGAAAACCTCGCCAGGGTCGAGAGCGAAAATCTCAAACTCGACAAGACGCGCTTCGCGCTCGCGGAACTGGCCGAAAAAACCGTGTCCGCCTTCGAGGCCGATATAGCCGCGAAAAAATTGGACGTTTCCGTCGAGGGAGACCGTTCTGATATCTCGGCCGACAGGGGCAGGATTCAGCAAATATTGATCAACCTGCTTTCCAACGCGGTAAAATATACGCCCGAAAACGGCGCCATACGCGTCCGCGTTTCCGAGGCCACCGGCGCAGTGTTTCTCGACGTGGAGGACAACGGCGCCGGCATACCTCGCGATGAACTGCCGTTTGTTTTCGAGAGATTTTACCGCGCCGACAAGTCGCGCAACCGTCTTTCGGGAGGCGCCGGCATCGGGCTCGCCGTGGTGAAGTCGATAGCCGCCGCGCACGGCGGCAGGGCCGAAGCCGAAAGCCGCGAGGGCAACGGCAGCCGGTTCCGGATAACGCTGCCCAAATAATATCGCCTCGGACGGAAACGCGGCGCGGACGCGCGAAAATTTTTTTATTTTTTTACGGGGAATTTTTCTTCGGTAAAAAGTACGAGAATGGGTATATCATTTGCGGAGGCCCCGGCAATCACTATTGAACCCAATACAGGAAGCCGCCGTGAATGGAGCCGTTCACGCCCGCAGGGTCATTATTCAACCGTGTTTTCCAGCTCTAAAATTCCCCAAGACACCTGTTCTATCAGCAGGTGTTGTATGAATATATCTTATTTTCCGCTGACTGTCTACACTCGTGAGAAAAATTTCGAAATCAGACCCGCTTTTTTCACGATAATTCGTTTATAACAGACTAATCTCTCAGCCCTTGCGTTTCAACGCGTCACGCAGTTTAACCGCGAATTTTTCAGGACACCTGCTGATAGAACAGGTGTCCTGGGGTAGTTTCAGAGCGGGAAAACGCGGCTGAATAGTTACAAAATATATGTGGAGGTGTGGTATCTATGAAGAAATATTTTTTCCTGTTTTGCGCGGTAGCGGTATGTGTTGTGCTATTCGCGTCGGCTTCTTCAGCGCGGGACGATAATCGTGTCGTCATATACTCTTCGGTCGAAGATTTCCGGGAGGAGTATTTTTACGGAAAACTGAACGAAAAGTTTCCAGATTATGAAATAGTGATCGAGTATCTTCCAACTGGCAACAGCGCGGCTAAACTAAAGGCCGAAGGCCTCGAAACCGAATGCGATATAGTTTTGGCGCTCGATGTCAGTTACGCCGCGTCATTGAGCGAATTTCTCGCCGATCTGTCCGCCTATGATTACAGTGAATATCTCGACGAACTCGTGCCAACCGTCAAAAAATATATGATATGGGAACGTTGGAGCGGATGCATCGTCACTAATCCCAAAATACTCTCGGAAAAAGGTCTCGAAGTTCCGAAATCATACGAGGACCTGTTAAAACCGGAGTACAGGGAACTGATAGTCATGCCGAATCCGAAATCATCCGGAACGGGCTATTTCTTTCTCTTCTGCTTGTATAAGGCGTGGGGCGCCGACAAAACGTTCGAGTATTTCAACAAACTGGCGCCGAACGTTCTTCAGTTTACCGCGTCCGGCTCGGGCCCCATAAACGCGCTCATGAGAGGGGAAGCGGCGATAGGTTTCGGAATGACCTTTCAGGCCGTGACTCAACGCAATTCCGGCGCGCCTCTTGAAATTACATATTTCAAAGAAGGCGCGCCCTACAACAGTAGCGCGTTCGCTATCATCGATGGAAAACAAAACAGGCAGCCGGTTATGGACGTTTTTAACTTCCTGAGGGATGTCCTGGTATATGACGACAAAAAACTGTTCTCACCGGAAAAAATATTCAAAAATCAGGAGATAGATATCCCGAACTATCCGCGGGTTCCATACGCGGATATGACAGGCATAGATTCCGAAGAGGAGAAGGCGGCGCTTCTTGCCGGATGGACTTATTGAACTTGCCGGTCAAACTTCAGGCCCGCGGCCTGACGATGCGTTACGGCGCGAACGAGATACTCGGCGGGGTCAGCTTTGACGCGAAAAGCGGCGAATTTTTATCGATACTCGGCCCGTCGGGTTGCGGCAAGACGACTGTTTTGGGCATACTCGTCGGATTGTTGAAACCCGAGAGCGGTTCGGTGTTCAAGGATGGAGCCGACATCACCGGCGTTCACCCATCGAAACGCGGGATGGGCATTGTTTTCCAAAATTACGCGCTGTTTCAAAATATGACGGTTTTGGGAAACGTGGAGTACGCTCTTCGGATCAAAAAAGAGACGCGCGGACAATCGCGCGAGATAGCCGCGAGCATCATAGAGCGAGTCGGGCTGAAAGAGCACATGCACAAAAAACCTCACCGTCTGAGCGGAGGCCAGCAACAGCGCGTCGCCGTCGCGCGAACGCTCGCTATGGGGCCGGACGTAGTGCTGCTAGATGAACCGATGAGCGCCCTCGACGCAGCGACAAGATTGCAGATGAGAGAGGAACTCATTGATATAAAGGACACATTCGGAACAACCATGATATACGTCACTCACGATCAGGAGGAAGCGTTCGCCCTGTCCGACCGCGTCATTGTCATGGAGACCGGCAAGATATCCCAGTTCGACACGCCCGAGAACATCATATGCAATCCGGCGAACGAATATGTGCGGGATTTCGTGGTGCGAAACATCGAACTCAAACTAAAATCATTGACGAAGTATATAAATAATAAAATATGACAGCTACCGTAAATAAAATTCAAACGTCGATCAAATCCCTGCTCACCGTCTTCCTTGTCGTGGCGGTGATATTGCCGTTGGCGAAAATGCTCGCCCTCGTCACATACTCTGACCTGGGCGCCGTGTTGACCTCGCCGAGACTCTGGCGAGCCGTAAAAAACTCCGTATCGGTATCGGCCGCGGCAAGCTTCATAGCAATTTCAACCGCAATGCTGGCGGCGTTTTGCGTATCTCGCTGCGATATACGTAACAGGCGCATCTTTAATGTTATGGCCGCGTTGCCCATGCTGATCCCTTCCGTCTCGCACGGGATGGGCCTCATCATAATGTTCGGCAGAAATGGCGTGCTGACCAATATTTTAGGCATCGAAGGGTCGTTATACGGATTTTGGGGTATTGCGGCCGGTTCCGTATTTTATTCATTTCCCCTGGCTTATCTGATGCTGGAAAATATATTGAGATATGAAGATACATCGCCCTACGAAGCAGCGGAGGTACTGGGAATATCGTGCGCCAGACAGTTCATGTCGATAACCCTGCCTTATATGCGCAAGCCTCTTGCCTCCGTCATATTCGCCGTATTCACCATGATCGTCACGGATTACGGCGTCCCGTTGACTATCGGAGGTCGGTACGTCACTCTTCCGGTCATGATGTACGAGGAAGTCGTGGGACTGCTCAAATTCGGCAGCGGAAGCGTAATCGGGGCGCTGCTGCTCATACCGGCGGCGGTATCGTTCATATTCGATTCGTTCACGCACGATATCGGCAATCAGAGTTATCTGGCGCACACCAGGCGTCTTAAGGTGTCGCGCGTTATAAACACGATGGCCCGTATCTACTGCGGCATTATCTGCGTAACAGCTCTGCTGCCTGTTTTGTCGTTTTTGTTCCTCGCCTTTGTCCGTAAATATCCGTGGGATATGTCGTTGACTTTGTACAATGTCACCAACAGTTTTCGCAGAGGGGCGGGCACGTACATGAAAAACTCACTGATAATCGCGTTGTGTGTGGCTACTTCGGGCGTTATTATGTCCTATCTCGCCGCTTATCTCACCGCGCGTTCCGAAGGCTCGTCGTCCCGCGCGCTGCACTTCGCCTCGATAACCTCGATAGCGGTTCCGGGCATAGTGCTCGGCATTGCTTACGTGCTGCTTTTCAGGACAACTTTTTTGTACGGTACCATGGGAATACTCATATTGGTAAATTTGACGCACTTTTTCGCTTCCCCGTATCTCATGGCATATAATTCCCTGAACAAAGTCAACAGGAATCTTGAAGCGGTGGGAATGACGCTCGGGGTCGGACGATGGAGGATAATACGAGACGTCATAGTTCCCTTGACTGCGTCCACCATAGTCGAAATGTGGAGTTATTTTTTCATAAATTCGATGATGACGATCTCGGCTGTCGCTTTCCTTTCCAACGTCAGAACCAGGCCCCTCAGCATGATGATTCCGTCGTTCGAGGCAAACATGCAGTTTGAATCCGCGGCGTTCGTGTCTCTTTTGATTCTTGCCGTAAATGTAACAATGAAAGGATTGATGGGCATCATAAACGGAATATTGCGCCGGAGACGGGAGTTATGCTGACCCGCGATCAATTTGACGCGCTGACCGCCATCGAGGCGGAAAATAACGATAATATTGAAGGTCACGCGCCGCGGCAGCCAAAATTATCATCTACCGGGACGTTCGATGGCGCCTTAAAGGAACTAAACGAGCTTGGCCTCGCCGAAAAAAACGCGATCACGCCGAAAGGCCTGGACGCTCTGGAACCGTACCGCGCGCGCCGTGCGATAATACTCGCGGCCGGTTTAGGGGAACGTATGCTACCGCTCTCAGAACACATACCCAAGCCCCTCGTTCGGGTAAAGGGCGTTCGGTTGATCGATACAGTTCTTGACGCGCTCCGGGACGCTGGCATCACTGATATAACGATCGTTCGCGGACATCTCGCGGAGCAATTCGACCAACTGCTCGAAAAATACCCGTATGTGCGTTTTGTCCAAAATCCGGCATACAGCGAAACCAACAGTATCTCGTCGATGATGTGCGTCAGACACATGCTGGAGAACGCGTATGTATCCGAGGCCGATCTTCTTTTTTACAACAAGCGATTGATAACGAAGTATCAGTACTGCAGCAACTACCTTGGAATCTCGGCGGACGCGAGCGACGACTGGTGTTTCGAGAGCGGAGGCGGGCTCATAACGAAGATGACGCTTGGAGGACGAAACTGCCATATTGTCGTTGGGCTGTCTTATTGGACCGCGCGCGATGGCAGGATGATATCGGAGCACATAAAACAAGTATACGAAATGCCGGGAGGCAAGGATCGTTTCTGGGATACCGTTCCGTTGGAATATTTCAGAGAATATTACAACGTGACGATTCGCGAATGTAAACACGAAGACGTTATCGAGATCGACACATACGATGACCTCAAAAAACTCGACAGCAGTTATCCCTGATTACAAAGTTCCTAATGAACCGGAAAATTTGGCGGACGGCGCGTGCCGCCTCGCATAAGGAGACTTGAAAATGAAGAGGATTGACAGAATCTTTGCTGTAGCATACTTCGCGTTCTGGACGAGCCGGCTGCTTGCCGCAAACGCCTACGCCTATATCGACCCGACGACCACGGCGATGATCACTCAGATTGTAGCGGGCGTATTTATTTCGCTCGGGTTCGCGTTCGGTATATTCCGGCGCAGGATAATCATGTTCTTTAAAAACCTGTACGTCAAGATGCTGCAAAAGAAACTGCGGAAAGGAACCGGCAAAAATGGCAAATAACGCGATACTACGGAAGGATAAGCCTTGAGCATAATAAACTTTCTTCTCGGCGCCCCGCTCGGTTTTATCCTGCGGTTTTGCTATGACATAACCCACGATCTCGGTTGGGCGATTGTCATTTTCACATTCGCGACAAAGGTGATATTGTTCCCGATTTCACTTATCTCACAAAAGAATTCCATCATAATGGTCAAGCTGCAGCCTCGGCTTGACGACATAAAGGCGCGATATGAGGACGAATTTGAGGTAATGTTGAAAGAGCGGAAAGCTTTATGCAAGCGTGAGAAGTACAGCGCGTTCAAGGCGATTCTGCCGCTCCTTATTCAGATTCCGATTATACTCGGCGTAATCGGCGTTATTTACTCGCCGCTGAAATATATCCTGAATATTGACAATGCCGATATAAATCAGCTTACGGCAATTACGCGGGAATACGTCGGAGAGAGCCTTGAGACCGGCGCGGACTTGCGGGTTATCCACGCGGTTCATGAAAATCCGCGACTATTTCCGGCTAGCGCGGCCGTTCAGGCGATCGCGGACTTCAAGACCGGTTTTCTCGGTTTTGATTTGTCGGCGATACCGTCTCTTGCGGGCGCATATATTCTCATACCGCTGTTGTCGGCGTTATCGGCTTTTTTGATGTGCCTCGCGCAGAACTGGTTTAATCCGCTGACAAAAGAATCGGGTTTCCTGAACAAGTGGGGGATCACGATATTTCTCGTGATGTTTTCAGGGTACTTCGCGGCGGTTTGCCCCGCCGGCGTCGGGTTGTACTGGATCGCGGGCAATTTGCTCGGCATACTTGTTTCGTGGGTTTGCTATCTGATTTACAATCCCAACAAGTACATTGACTATGAGAACCACGCCGTCAAGACCAAATTGTCCGCAAAGGAAAAGCGTGAACTCAAAGACAAAAAACGCCGTGAAAAAGAATGTCAGAAAGTCGACGAGAAACGGTTCTTCGGCGTAAAGAAAGAGATCGTGTTCTATGCCGAAAGCAGAGGATTTTATAAGTATTTCAAGGGCTTTATTCAGCACATTCTCGACCGCTCGGATATTGTCGTTCATTACGTTACGAGTGATATTGACGACCCGCTGTTAAGCGATACCCGCGAGCGGTTTGAGAGCTATTTCTGCTCGGTGAACGGCTTGATAACGCTGTTTATGAAAATGGACTGCGATATTATGGTGCTTACGATGCCGGACCTGGAGCGGTACCATATCAAGCGTTCGCTTGTAAAAAACGACATCGAGTATATCTACGCCGACCACGGCATCGGCAGTTTCCATCTTATGCTCCGCAAAGGCGCGCTTGACTATTACGACACGATTTTCTGCTACAGCAAGAACCACGACGCTGAAATCCGCGCAACCGAGCGGTTATACGGGACGCAAGAGAAAAAACTCGTAAATGTCGGTTTCGGTTTGCTCGACGAGAACATCGCTAACTATGAACGGCTTGACCTGCCGAAAAATGAAAAACCGCGGGTGCTGATCGCTCCGTCCTGGCAGAAAGACAACTTGCTCGAATATTGTTTTGACGAACTGGCGGAGGGATTGCGCCTGACGGACTACAAGATTATTATCCGTCCGCATCCTGAGTTCGTGAAGCGTTTCCCCGGCAAGATGAAGCTGATATTCAATAAATGCAAGGACTTTATGGGTGATGACTTCGAGATTCAGACTGACTTTTCATCGAACTCGACGGTATATTCGTCAGACCTGGTGATCACCGACTGGTCGAGCATAGCGCAGGAATTCTCGTTTGCGACAAAGAAGCCCGTGTTATTTATCAACACTCCGATGAAAGTGATGAATCCGGAATGGAAACGAATCGACATCGTTCCGCAGGAGATTTCCATCCGCGACATAATCGGGATTTCGGTTGACGCCGACAAACTCGGCGATATTGACGAAACCGTCCGTGAGCTCATAACCAACGCCGGCAAGTACCGCGCCGCGATAGAAAACTTCATCGCCGGCAATATGTACAACGTCGGACACGCCGCCGAAGTTGGCGGTGAATATTTAATCGCCCAGGTAAAGGCAAGGAGAGAAGCGAAAAATGAGGAAGATAATGAATTGCCCGCCGCCCGGAACTAAACTCGCGGCCATACTGTCCGCGGCGTTTGCCGTGAGTTTTATGGTATTGTTTTTCACGCCATTTGATTTATACCTGCATAACCCGACGGGTTTCATTGTAGGATGGAAGTTTTTGCTACCGTCGCTCATCGCGCTCATATTACCCGCGTTTGTCGGACTGTCAACGGTCCTGCTGCTTCTGTATCACAGAAAGACCGTTGCCGGCGCGGCGTTGTTCGCGCTCTGCGCCGCGGTTATCGCGTATTTGAGATTCGTTCGGCATCATTTTCTTTACGTGGGTATTCCGGCGTTATTGCTGCTCGCCGCTTTGCTTGCGGTTTGGGTTCTGTCGATAAAATTCATGAAAGAAAAGGCTGTCGACGCCGCCTTGCTCCTGATATGGGGTGTCGTCACCGCGGCTTACGTCCAGTCGCTGTTCCTGAACGGGGAAATGGTTCAGCTTACGGGCGACAGAGCGGGATACGGCGATGTCACTGCCGGGCACGTCGCGAATTTGCTTCTTTGGGTTGCGATAATGTCCGCGCCGCTGTGCGTATGGCTGTTCCTTGGCCGCAAAAAGAAAGCGTTTAATTTTGATAAACCTCTTATTTTCACCCTTCTGCTCGTTTGCGGAATGCAAGCCGCGGGACTCATTTCAGCTGCCGTTTCCGCGGATTTGCCGGTTGGCTACGAGGATAATCCGCGGTATCTATCTTACGGGAACACTCTGAGTTTCAATAAAGACAAAAATATTGCCGTGTTTGTACTCGACCGTCTCGACGTGTCATATATGACCGATGCTCTCGATAATTATCCGGAGCTTTATGAAATGCTTGACGGATTTACTTTTTACAAAAACAACGTATCGGAGTTCGGAGGAACTTTCCCGTCAGTGCCTACGATGCTCACGCAGTATTATTACGATGACAGCGGATTGACGTTCAGCGAATACTGGAGAACAGCGTGGTCGCGTCATAATGTCATAGACACGCTTCGCGAAAATGGATATACGACAAATTTATTGATTGACAAATTATCGACATACGGAAGTTATGACGAAATTGACAGGCGGACGGACAATATCGAGCTCGCCAAAAAGTTGGAAATCAACCCCAAAGGTATGATTAACGCAATGGGAAAACTTGCGTTTGGGCGATTGGCGCCGTATTTTATGAAAAATTTGTTCCTCGCAACAGTTAACCCGTCATTTGGCAACTGGCTATATGACATCGGCGATATCGATGGTCACGCTTCGGTCGGTTCGGCTTCGGACAGAAAATTCTACGAGTATATTAAAAGTGAGACGATGTCCGCAGACAGCCAAAAGCCTGTTTCCAATTTTATTCATTTAAATTGCGCTCACGTAGATCGGGATAAAACAATCAGAAGCATGGGGTATCACTGGGATTCTGAGAAACAAACCATTGTGGGCTTTGGTAACTATGTTGAAACAACAGCGGCTTGTTTTTATATTTTGGACGAGTATTTCTCTAAAATGAAACAAGCGGGAGTGTATGACAATACTACAATAATCCTGCTTGGAGACCACGGCAGGGATCTTGACACAGAGTCCGAAAATCCCGCCGTTGCCACCGGCCTATTGATAAAACCGCAAAAAGCGAGCGGAGTTTTGAAAATCGATACAGCAAGCGAACTGTCAAACCGCTATCTTCCGGCAAGCATACTCGAAGCGGCGGGGATACCGCATGATAATCTTGGGCTTTCCTACAATGACGTAATTATGAGTGAAGAATACCCAGTGAGAAGATATTATGTTTATAATTCTTGGTGGGATGCGCGCGGCAGATCGGAAAGTATTCGTTTGTCGGGCATGTATGAAATCAGCGGAGACGCGAATAATTTCTCAAACTGGAAGTTCGTATCCAACGAATAAATTCAAAAAATATATGGGCGCGTTTTGAAATCAATAAGCGCGCCCATAAACATGTTCCGGAAAAAAATTTTACTTCGTGAGCAGCGTCAGCATCGCTCCAGCGGCTACGGCCGTGCCGATTACGCCCGCCACGTTCGGGCCCATCGCGTGCATCAGGAGGAAACTGCCCGGGTTCTCTTTTTGCACGACCTTCTGCACCACGCGCGCCGCCATGGGCACCGCCGAGACACCGGCCGCGCCTATCGCCGGGTTTATCCTGCCGTTCGAGAGGACTTTGAACAGCTGTCCCAGCGTGAGGCCGCCGGCCGTGCTGAAACCAAAGGCTATAAGCCCCAGGATGATTATCTTCACGGTCGTGACCTGCAGGAAAGTATCTCCCTCCATGGTGCCGCCGACGGAAATGCCGAGGAATATGGTCGCCATGTTCAGAATCTCGTTCTGCGAGGCCTGGCTGAGGCGTTCGGTGCATCCCGACTCGCGCAGCAGGTTGCCGAACATCAGAAGCCCGACAAGGGGCGCACAGGCGGGAAGAACAAGCCCGCAGATTATCGTGGATATTATGGGGAACAATATCCTTTCGAGTTTGGAAACCGGGCGAAGCTGGTCCATCTTTATCGCGCGGTCGGCCTTGGTGGTCAGCAATTTGATGACCGGAGGCTGAATGAGCGGCACCAGCGACATGTAGCTGTACGCCGCCACAGCCACCGCTCCCAGGATGTTCGGGGCGAGCTTGCTGCAAAGATATATGGCCGTCGGCCCGTCAGCGCCGCCGATTATGCCTATTCCGGCCGCTTCCTGAATCGTGAATCCCCACGCCATGGCCCCCGAGACCGCTATGAATACGCCGAGCTGCGCGGAAGCGCCGAGGAGAAAGGTTATCGGGTTCGCCAGGAGCGGGCCGAAATCGGTGAGCGCTCCAATCCCCATGAATATGATTATCGGGTACAGCTCGTGCTCGATGCCCTTTTGAACCCAGTACAGGAATCCGCCGTGAATGGAGCCGTTCTCGCCCACCGCGTCAAGTATGCCCGAGAACGGAAGATTCGCCAGAAGGCATCCGAAAGCTATCGGAAGCAACAGGAGCGGTTCGAAACCTTTTCTGATAGCCAGATAAAGAAGTACAAAAGCGACTATCAGCATAGCGATATTTTTCGCGGAAAGCCCGATTAACCCCGAGTTCTCGTAGATTCCCCACAAAGCTGTTTTGTATAATTCAAACATTTTTCACATCATCCTCTCCGTCAGGCTAAGACCGCGAGCACGCCTCAGCCTATTACGAGGAGAACGTCGCCGGTGCTTACCGAATCTCCCTCTTTGCAGTTGATCTGCCTCACGGTTCCTGTCGCCGGGGAGAATATCTCGTTTTCCATCTTCATGGCTTCCAGCACCAAAGCGAGCTGTCCCTCGTTTATGGAGTCCCCTTCGCGGACATGGAGCTTCCAGATTTTTCCCGGCATCGGGGCCGTGATGGTGGTTCCTCCGGTTACCGGCGCTTTGGGCGCCTCGGCGGCGGGAGCGGGAACAGGGGCCGCGACGGGCGCCGGCGCGACAGGCGCGGGTGCGGCCGCCGGAATCAGAGCGGGCGCGGGAACTGAGACTGGCGCCGCGGCGCCGAGTTCTTCGACGACCACGTCGTATGATTTTCCGTTTACCGATATTCTGTAACTGCGTGCCATTTAAAAAAAACCTCCTCAGTCGAGTCTTGAATTCTTCGGTTGATTTGCCGTGCCGCTAATCGCGAAACCCGCGGCTGTTCGAGAGTATTCCGGCCATCCTCCACGCGGAGAGTGACGGACGCCTGAGCGCCGTCTCCGCCGGCGCGTAACTCAAAACGGCGGCGGCCTGTCCGCTCATGTCCGCGATTGCCGCCGCGAATACGGCCACCAGGTCGTCGTCTTCGTCGGAAGCGGGAGGCTCGTAGCGAACCGCCGCGGTCACAACCGGTTTGGCGGGCGGCCGCGGCGCCGAAGGAGGAGCGGCCGTTCCGCCTCCGGACGGCGCGGGCGGGGATTTGTCATTGTCCTTGTTGATTGCCGCGACGAATACTTTCAGGGCCATCATCATTAACATGAGGCCCGCGATGACGAGAAAAACTATGCTGAAGGCGATGAGCGACATCAATATGCCGCCCTGCCAGCCCACAAAATGACTCGCGATGCCGCTTCCCATTTTTTTCTCTCTCCCTTCTCAGCCCGGCATGACGCCGTGCTTGCGTCTCGGACGAACGTCGTCGCGTTTGCCGGCCGTCATCACCAGCGCCCGATACAGCGCTACCCTCGTCTCCTCGGGCAGGATCACGCGGTCGACGAACCCGCGTGACGCGGCCACGTAGGGATTGGCGAACGCGGCGCGGTACTCCTCCACTTTTTCGGCGCGCGTTGCCTCTTTGTCGTCGGACGCGTTTATCTCATTGCGGAAGATTATATTGGCCGCGCCCTCCGCGCCCATGACCGCTATCTCGGCCTGCGGCCAGGCAAGCACCGCGTCGGCGCCAAGGTCTTTGCTGCACATGCCGAGGTAGGAACCGCCGTAAGCCTTGCGCAGGACTATCGTTATTTTGGGCGCGGTTGCCTCGCTGTACGCGTAGAGCATTTTCGCGCCGTGCTTTATGATGCCGCCCATCTCCTGTTTGAGGCCTGGGAGGTATCCGGGCACGTCCTCGAAGGTCACTATCGGCACGTTGAAAGCGTCGCACACGCGGATGAAGCGGGCCGCCTTGCAGGAAGCGTCTATGTCGAGGCATCCGGACATGACGAGAGCCTGATTGGCGATGACGCCTATCGCGTATCCGCCCACGCGGGCGAAACCAGTGACCATGTTGAGCGCGTGGAGCGACTGCGTCTCGAAGAAATCTCCGTCGTCGACGACGCGTTTTATGACGTCGCGCACGTCGTAACTCTTGTTGGGATTGGTCGGCACTATGGAGCGCAGTGTGACGTCGGCCCTCGTCGGGTCGTCGCCGGTTTCCTTGAATGGGGGCTCCTCCAGGTTGTTGCTCGGAAGATACGAGAGCGTGCGGCGAATCTGATCGTAACACTGGTCTTCGTTCTCGGCGTAGAAATGGGCGGCGCCCGACGTCTCGTTGTGGGCCTTCGCCCCCCCTATTTGCTCGGAGGTGACGTCCTCGCCCGTGACGGACTTGATCACCGCCGGCCCTGTGATGTGCATCACGCTTATTTTGTCGACCATGTACACGAAATCGGTTAGGGCCGGGCTGTATACCGCTCCTCCGGCGCAGGGTCCCGCGATCGCCGAAAGCTGCGGCACCACGCCCGACGCCTTGACGTTGCGGAAGAAGATGTTACCGTAGCCGGAGAGGGCGTCTACGGCCTCCTGAATGCGCGCGCCGCCCGAATCGTTGACGCCGACAACCGGAGAGCCGTTTTGCATCGCGAGATCCATGACCTTGCATATTTTTCTCGCGTGCGCCTCGCCAAGGGAACCGCCGATCACTGTGAAATCCTGACTGTAGATGTATACGACACGTCCCTCCACCGTGCCGTAGCCAGTCACTACGCCGTCGCCCGGAAATACGGCATGTTCCATGCCGAAGTTCGAGCACCTGTGCTCAACGAACTCGTCGATTTCGACGAAGCTGCCCGGGTCGAGTATTTTCGCTATCCTCTCGCGGGCCGTGAGCTTGCCCTTTTCGCGCTGCGCGGCGATGGATTTCTCCCCGCCTCCCCGCGACGCTTTCTCGCGGCGAGCGAGTAAATCGTCGCAGAGTTGCTCGATAGTACGATCCGCCATTCCTGTTTTATCCTCCTTCATAAGGCCCCGTTGAAAATTTTTTTCCAAAGGGGCGCGTTTGTTTTCACTTTCACGATTCGGGGAATATCGGCCGCCCTCTCCCGCGAATCCGCCTGATTTCCCGGCCGGGCCGAGTTATCTTTCGCAGAGTTCGAGGAGTATTCCCCCCGCGGCCTTTGGGTGGATAAACGCGATCCCGGCGCCGCCCGCGCCTTTGCGGGGATGCTCGTCAATGAGCCGGACGCCCCTTTCTTTGAGGGAAGCGAGAGCGTCTTCGAGATTATCGACCCTTATCGCGAGGTGATGTATCCCCTCACCGCGTTTTTCCACAAAACCGGCGATGGGACTGTCCGGCGATGCCGCCTCCAGAAGCTCGATCTCGGATTCCTCGATTGGCAGAAAAGCGGTTGTGACTTTCTGTTCCCCGACCGTCTCCCTGCCCGAGCACTTGACTCCGAGCGCGCCTTCCCAGAACGGAAGCGCCTCGTCGATGCTTTTCACCGCTATCCCGACGTGATCGATAATCGTGGTTTTCATGTTCTTCCTCCTTTTCCCGCGCGCACTGACGGGTTTATATATTTTGAACCGCCGGGATTACTTGACCGCGTGATTATTTTACAGGCATCGGCCGCGCTTTTTCCTCAACAGCGCCAAACCGCCCAAGACCAACGGCAGAAGCCCAAGACCAAAACCGGCCGCGCAACCGCCGCCCGCATTATCATTTTCAGTATTATCATTTTCAGTAAAAGGCAAAACAAGAGCAACTATGGTACCATTCTCCTTATGCAGGTCAAATCTTCCGTTATCTTCAATATACAGTATCAGCTTCTTCATTTCCATTGCGCCTGTTACTCCGGTGAGCGGTGTATCTCGCGGGTAAATCTCGCCGGCCCTGCTTACTATGGCAAAATCTCCGTCTTTTGGCGTTTGGGCGGGATTTGCGAAATTTGTCATCCTCTCGATATCTCCGGCGCTTTTACCGAAAATTCCGAGAAGCCTCACATCGCCTACAGTTTTCGCGGTCGGAGGAAAATCATCATCAGTTACTTGTATTGGTATTGGTATTAGCCCAAGCAGTTGGTCTGTCCCATCGGAAATTTTTGAAAGCGGGAATGTTTTGCCGGGAGAAATATAAATATAAGAGTAAACGGGGTTCTTCGCAATGATAGAATCAAGTACATCTTTTTTCAATTTCAAGGAGAAGGCGTCGTCCTCACTCGATTCAAAATCATCAAACCCAAGATCCGTGTATTGCAACGCGACATTTACTTTTGCCCTCTCCGCCGGATAATCTAAAGCTGAATTTAAATTAATTATTCCTTCACTTGGCGTGTTTGTAAATTGCACTCTCGCGCCCTCATCTATTATCAATTTACCGCCCGGTTCTATTTTAAATTGCCCATTTATTATTAAAGGCTCCATTCTTTCATCGACGACAGTCGGAACAGGGACGACAGTCGGGTTAACAGGGATGACAGGGATGACAGTCAGAATAGCGCCGTTTCTAACTACCCAGCTCGAGTCCTCAGAAGACACTATGACATTCGATCTGGTATCAATTGTTACGTTTCCATACACGAGTCCTCTGAAGCGGTTTTTATCATCAAACGGTTGATTGGAGGGATCGTCTTTTGAGTCACTCAAACCGACACCGGCGGCCGCGGTAACTGTGCCGACGATAGTTCTTACATCACCCGACAGTTGTATTTCTCTGCTGACGGTTTCATTATGTATGGCGCGTCCGTTTGAGGCGATAACGCTGCCGCCGTTTATAATTATGTCGCCGCCGCCTTCACTGGTGATAACAGCTTTTTGCCCTCTCGGGCCGGAGACAGATCTTACAATTCCATCATTGATAATTATGTCAAAACTCGCGCGTGATGTGAGAACTCCATCCCCTCCTGTAACGGACCCGTCATTAAGGATGAATTTATTGTTCCCCTCTTTATTATCCAAAATTATCAAATCGTCTATATTCGCTCCGTAAACCGTTGCTTGCCAGTTTATTTCAACGTTCTTAAAGTAATTTAAAAAGGCGTTTATAATTATCTTAGATTCACCGTTTACTTCCCCTTTAACTGTCACCTCATCATCACTCACAGAATAGATCAGGCCGCCGGAAAAATCAGAATCAGCCCAAGCGCGCCGAGCGGTTCCCAAAGTAAGCGTCATAACCGTCACAATTACCGCCAACACACTGACTCTCGATTTTTTCATCTCTTTATAACCCTCTCTTCATTAATTTATTTGATTCAAAGAACCCGGCTCCCATGCCACTCAGGAAAATCTCGCGCCGGAAACAAAGACTTTGCCGTCATAAAATCCCTTCCCGATTGACTCAATTATATACCCCTGATTGTCAGGATTCAAGACCGGACATAATTGCCGGGCATGCGATAAAATCGCGGGTAAAAATAAGGATCAGGCGGCAGAGGAAGAGACACAGAGGCCAATGACGATTTAACCGTATTTGAGATTTTATTTTTTCGTTAGTTCTGGAGTATATTGATAAAGGAACCTTGAGAATTATTGAGAGCGGAGACCGGATTCGCAATACCGAAACCCGTCTGGAAAAGGTTTTTAGAGGTTTCCCATGGAACGAGCGGCGGCGCAAACATTACGCATTACACGAATACGGCGTCTCCTACCATGTTCTTGGGACGAAGCCCTCCGGGATGTCGATCTTCACCGTGTCGCCGGTCTGCGTGATGACGTATATGCCCGCCTCGATGGCGGCCTTTTTGACGGAGTCGGTCATGATGGCTCCCGCGAGAGCGCCGTGGATTTTCCGCCTGTCGTTTTTCTTGTCTTTGTTGAGACGAAGTATCCGCAAACGCCGCAAGTGGTCTTTTACGTCCTTATTTGACGGCTTCGACTTCACCTCCACGCCGACGATAGATTCCCCATTTTCCAGGATGATGTCGAACTCCGCGATTTTTTGCCCGCTTTTATCGTCGTAAATGACCCGGCGCAGTCCGGAAATTTCATCGAAGTGAAAGCCGAGGGCGTTGAATTTCTTTACGATATTGGGCGCGACCAAATGTTCGGCCAATTCTCCGAAACGATTGCCCAACTTCCCAAGCTGCTCGTCGGTTTTCTTCATCTTACGATCGGTCTCTTTCATTTGCCGGGCAGTTTCTTTTATCTGTCTGTCAGTTTCTTTTATCTGCCGGGCAACATCCTGTATCACTCTGTCGGTCTCTTTCATACGCCGGTCGGTCTCTTCTTTCGATTCCCGTATCTTCCGAGCGGTTTCCTGTATCACCCGGTCGGTCTCTTCTTTCGATTCCCGCATACGCCGGTCCGATTCCCGGAACATCGCCCATACTTTCTCGAACGTCAAGCCCATTTCCGGTTCGCGCGTTTCCGCTTGCGTCGTCATCGCGTTTTGCCTCCCACTCCGAAAAATTTTCGCCTTTATTCTACCACCGTGCCGGGACAAACGCCAACGTAGGGACGCGCGCGTTTCGTAATTCAATAATCGGCCGCCGCTTCTTCGAAATCCTCTTCTTCAAGCGCGCCGTCCTTCAGTTGAGACGCGACAAATTTGAACGTGTCCGTCAGGTCGGCGAACGCGGAAACCACGTCCGGGTCGAAGTGTATGCCGGACTGAGAGACGATGAAATCCGTCGCTTCCCCGCCGCTCATGGCTTTTTTGTACGGACGGGCCGAGATCAGGGCGTCGTACACGTCGGCTATTGCCGTCAATCTCCCCGAAATCGGTATCTCGTCTCCCTTCAGCCCTCTCGGATAACCCTGGCCGTTCCATTTCTCGTGATGCGACCACGCTATCTCGTCGGCGAGGACGAGGAAGCTGTTGTTCGGCAACCGCCTCGTGAGACGGCGCAATATATTGTGCCCGTAAATCGTGTGTTTTTTCATCTCCTCGAATTCCCCGGGCGTCAGCTTCGCCGGCTTGAGCAGTATATTGTCGGGGACGCCGACTTTGCCGATATCGTGAAGGGTGGCGGCCTTGCCCAACTCGTCCCGCTCCGGCGGCGCGAGATAATCGCGGAACCTGGGATGCGAAGCCAGCCGCTTCGCGAGAAGATGAACGTAAAGCCGGGTGCGCCGCACATGGCCGCCCGTCTCCTGATCCCGCGTCTCGGCGAGGCTCGCCATCGCCTCTATTATCACGTTCTGCGTCATCGAGAGTTCCCGCGTGCGCTCCCTGACCTTCACCTCGAGCGTCTCGTTCTGCCGTTTCAGGGCTTTTCTCGCGTCGAGCAGCGAAAGATGAACGCCGAGCCTTGCCCTGACTTCCAATACGGCGAAGGGCTTTGCCATGTAATCGACTGCCCCGAGCTCGAAACCGCGGGCCTTGTCGTTGATGTCGGTCATGGCCGTGAGGAATATTATCGGTATGTCCGCCGTCGCGGGATTCGACTTCAGCTCCGCGCACACTTCGTAGCCGCTCATGCCGGGCATGACGACGTCCAGCAGGATTATATCGGGGAAGTTAGTTTTCACCTGAGCCAGGGCGGACTCCCCGTCGAGCGCGGTGAAGAGGTCGTAGCGGTCGCCGAGCGCGTCGACAAGTATATCTATGTTGATGTCGGTGTCGTCGACGATCAGAACTTTGCTTTTTTGCGCGCTCATCGTTTTTTTCGCTCCGTGCTTTTGAAATTCCCGTTTGCCCGCGCCCATTCGAACATGCACACGGACGCCGCCACCGAGGCGTTGAGACTTCCTCCTTCGCCCTTCATCGGCACCCTCAGCGACTCGTCGCAGCTCGCGCCGGCGGCGCGGGACATGCCGGAACCTTCGCCGCCGACCACGAATACGCATCTCGCCGGGAGAGGGGAATCGTAAATCGTGCCGGGCGCTTCCTCGTCGAGCCCTATCGTCCAGAAGCCCGCCTTCTGGGCTTCGTTAATCGCGTTGGCGACGTTGCCGAGCGAAGCCAGCGGAAACCTCAGGGAAGCCCCCGCGCTCGTCTTCGCCACCGTCCCGGTGGGCAACGCTCCCCTGCGCGACGGAAACGCCGCGAACAGCGCGCCCGCGGCTTCGGCGCTTCGAATGATCGCCCCCATGTTGCGCGGGTCCTCGATATGATCCATTATTACCGCCATCGCCGGTTCGGGGGGACGCGGAACGATTTCCAGCGCTTCGCCGAAATCCGTCACATCCACGGGAGACACCGCGGCGGCGACCCCCTGGTGATTTTCCCCGCCGGTCACGGCGGACATCGCCTCAAGCCCGACAAACGTGAACGGAATCCCCGCGTCCGAACAGAGCTTCGTTATTTTCCCGACCCAAAACCCCCGCGTCGTTTTCGATATGAACACTTTCAAACAGCGCGACGGATTTTTCGATAACAAGAACAATACGGGATTTCTTCCCCAGCAATAATTTTCGGGGGATTTACCGTGCCGCTCTTTGAGATGTCGTTTCATTTCCGTTTTTCGCGTTTCAATTCTTTCATGTAGTCCCTCAGATAAGCCCCCGTGTATCCGGCTTTGCGCTTCGCCACTTCTTCGGGCGTGCCGGCGGCCACCACCCTGCCGCCCCGCTCGCCGCCCTCGGGCCCCAAATCTATGAGATAGTCGGATGAGAGCAGAACGTCCAGATTATGCTCTATCAAAAATACCGAGTTGCCCTGATCCACCAGTTTGTGCAGCAGTAAAAGCAAATTTTTGACGTCCGTGTAATGCAATCCAGTGGTGGGCTCGTCGAGAAGGTACATCGCGCCGCCCCTGAAACGCTTTCCCAGTTCCGTCGCCAATTTCACCCGCTGCGCCTCGCCGCCCGACAGCGTAGTGGCGGACTGTCCCAGTTTTATATAGCCCAATCCCGCCTCTTTTATCACCGACAGGCGGGAAGCTATTCTCGGTATGCCGCTGAAATGTTCGATGGCTTCCTCCACGCTGAGATTCAGGATGTCGGCTATCGACATGCCCTTGAACGTCACTTCGAGCGTCTCCCTATTATATCTCTTGCCGCGGCAAATGTCGCAGTTGACGTAGACGTCCGGGAGAAACAGCATCGAAACCTTCGTCACGCCGTCACCGCCGCAGGCCTCGCATCTGCCGCCTTTGACGTTGAAGCTGAAGCGTCCCGGGCGGTATCCCCGCAGTTTCGACTCCGTCAGGGAGGCGAAAAATTCCCTTATCGGCGTGAAAACGCCCGTATATGTGGCGGGGTTTGAGCGCGGCGTGCGGCCTATCGGGCTCTGATCCACCAGCGCCACGTTGCGCAGTCCTTCCGTTCCCGATATCGAGGCGAACTTTCCCGGCCTGTCGCGGTATTCGGGATCGAGTTTCATCCTGAGCCCCTTGTACAATATCTCGTACAGGAAAGTGCTCTTGCCAGAGCCAGAAAGTCCGCACATCGAGACCAAAACGCCTTTGGGAACCGATATGTCGGCGTTTTTGAGATTGTTCTCGCGGCACCCCGACACCTCTATCCATCCGGCGGGTTCGCGCCTCCCGCCCGGCGTCTTCACAATCCCCGTCACCTCTCCGCGCAAAAACGCGCCCGACATGGAATCCGAAGCCTCTATGCCGTTCGGTTCGCCCTGTATCACGATGTTCCCGCCGCTCTCTCCGGCGCCGGGGCCGAGTTCCAGCACGTAATCGGCGGCTTTCAGCGTGTCCCTGTCGTGCTCGACCACGATCACCGTGTTCCCCGCGTCCTTTATGGCTTTAAAGGTATCGAGAAGCCTGTCGGTATCCCGCGGGTGAAGGCCGATCGTGGGTTCATCCAGCACGTAGAGCACGCCTGTGAGTTTGGAGCCTATCTGGGTGGCGAGGCGTATTCTCTGGCTCTCCCCGCCCGAAAGGGTGTCGGCGCGCCGCGCGAGCGCGAGGTATCCGGCCCCGACATCGATCAGGAACGCGAGGCGTTTTCGCACCTCGGTCAGGGCGAGCCCCACTATTTTATGCTGGCTTTCCGTGAGCGTCAGGGATTGGAGCGCGGGGGCCAGTTGCTCCACCGGCAGTTCCGTAAGTTCCGCTATATTGTAGCCTCCCAGCCTGACGGCAAGAGGCTCCGGTTTCAGCCTGCGGCCGCCGCAGGTCTTGCATACGTCGGCCACACGGTAGCGCGACATGTCCTCGCGCCAGATATCGGACTCGGTCTCCCCGAAACGGCGGGTGAGCCATGGAATCAGACCCTCGTAGTGCCCCTGATATTCGCTGTCCCCGTATCTGCTCTCGAAAATCAGGGTTATTTTTTCGTCCGAGCCGTACAGCATCACGCGTTTGGCTTCCTCGGGCAGCGAGTCGAACGGCACGGAGATGTCCCAGCCGCGGCGCTCCGCTATCATGGCCGCGCGCTCGACCATGTATTTCATCGTCTTCCACGGGATGAACGCCCCGTCGAGTATGGACAGGTTTCCGGCGACGGCGAGTTCCGGCGAGAAACGCTCGTGAAAGCCCAGCCCCGAACATTCGGGGCACGCGCCCGAAGGATTGTTGAACGAAAACAGCCGCGGCTCTATCTCAGGGAGGCTGATCTGACAATCGGGGCAGACGTATTTTTCGGTCAGTTCCAAATTTTTTCCGTCGGAGACCAGCAGCACGAAACCATCGGACAGTTTCAGGGCCGTCTCGACGGCCTCGGTGACGCGCTCCCTGTTGTCCTCCCTCACCTTCAGGCGATCGATCACCGCCTCGATGGAGTGGCGTTTTTTCCTGTCGAGCGGCACGTCCTCCTCCAGCCAGCAAGTCGCCCCGTCCACGCGCGCCCTCATGTAGCCCTGCGATTTTAATTGGGAGAGAAGATTGCGGTACTCCCCTTTTTTCCCCCTGACGAGCGGCGACAATATTTCGAGCGGAGCGCCAGCGTAACCGCCGTATATCATATCGACGATTTCGTCGAGGCTGTACTTGAGGACGGGTTTGCCGCACGAAGGGCAGTGCGGCGTTCCCGCCCTCGCGTACAAAAGCCGCAGGTAGTCGTATATCTCGGTCACCGTGCCCACGGTGGACCGCGGGTTGTGGCTCGTCCCCTTCTGTTCTATCGATATGGCGGGCGACAGGCCCGAGATATCGTCGACTTCCGGCTTGTCCTGCACGCCCAGAAACTGCCGCGCGTAAGACGACAGCGACTCGACGTAACGCCGCTGGCCTTCGGCGTATATCGTGTCGAACGCGAGCGACGATTTGCCTGAACCCGAAGGCCCTGTCAGCAGCACGATTTTATTTTTTGGCAGATCTACGTCTATATTTTTTAAATTGTGCTGACGGGCGCCTCTTATTTTTATCCACTGATGATCCGCTGTGTCCATTGACCTGACCCCTCAATCCGTTGATCGTGTCCCTCAGTTCCGCGGCAAGCTCAAAATCGAGACACTTGACCGCCTCCCGCATCCGGCGCTCCAGGTCGCGGACGTTCCGCCGGCCCGCCTCGGAGGCCGATTCTCCGTCGGCTGCCTCGTCGACAAATAATTTCACAATTAGTGATTATACTATTTCACGTGGCTAAATGGGGGAAATTTTTGGGAAGGCGCGAGGTCTTGTCAGAAGATAATTATGTGATGGGAGGACGGCGGTTATCATGATGTGTCGTGATCTGCTGAGCAAATTTTCACCGGACGAGCTGTGGTATTATCTTTCAATGCGCCACGGGTTTCAAAACAAACCAATTAAAGCCCGGCCGGTGACCTTTGTAAGGTCTCTACGTATCCGGGCTTCAAAACAAACCAATTAAAACCCGTGAATTGCGCGAGCCGTATGGGGCGGCACGGGATGAGTTGCTCGCTCTTGAGCTTAATCAGGGCGAAACGCGCGGAGAATTGTCTTGCGACTTCTGCGCGAATAAAACCGACGAGCGGGACGATACGCTTTTTGACGTGTCGTTGAAAGAACCCGAAGAAACTTATGCCATCGATTTTATATCGTGGGCACGACTTAAAGTTTGACGTCGATTATGGCCGTAACTCCAACCCCCTGGACCCGCCTGAACTGCTTGATCGGATTTTCGGAGTCTATGGGGATGAGGGCGCGGGCGCGGACTTTCTGGAAATCACCCTCCAACTGCGCAACGGCCATCGTCTGATCCACCGCGCTCTTTGTCGTGCCTCCGACCTGCGCCGCGCCGATGTGGGTTCCGCTGCCGATTGACACTATGGGCACGACCTTCGTATAACCATCGAACTTCGCGTTATTGTTGAACGTGATCGTGTTGATGAAGTCGTTGAGCTGAGGCCCCAGCGCTTTCACGACCATTCCGCCGCCGAGTATAATGGCCCCGTCCTTCAAGACGTCCATCACGTCTATGGCGAACGCGAGATGGACGGAGAACGCGAGTATCACAGCAATCAGCACCACTAAGAGCTTTTTCACTTGAAACACCTTCCCGATATAAATTTACTGCCCAAGCAGCATTCTCATGTTATCACTTCGCATGGGTAATTGTATAGGGAAATTCGGTCAAATACAGGGCAACAGCATTTATCTCAAATCCGCGGGCAAAACCTTGGGGCTCTCCGTAGGCGGCATCGGGCCTATGGGCGCCCCAAACCCCGCAAGGAGACAGTTCTGAAACGTACAAATTGGAGGTAGCGCGTTATGTATAATAGGGAACATCTAGAAACCGACTTTTAAATTGAGATTTCCGCGTAGTCAAAAACCGGAACTGGCTCGCTCCGAGAAGCTCGCTCTCACACACAAAACTCGTTGCGGAGCTTGAGGCCGAACAGAACGCGAAGTTGGAGCGTGTCGCAAGGCAGGTAGGATTTTCGGTAGTTTAGCATTGCTTATGATCAACAGCTACAAAACACTAGGGCGTGTTGACGCTACGCAAGAGTATAAACGCCAGCCCCCAATGTATATAAGCCATGAACATCACATCGAGCTTGTCGTACCGAGTAAATATTTTGCGGTATTCTTTCATTCG
>JAIRKI010000084.1 GCA_031260185.1 Synergistaceae bacterium
CGAATGAAAGAATACCGCAAAATATTTACTCGGTACGACAAGCTCGATGTGATGTTCATGGCTTATATACATTGGGGGCTGGCGTTTATACTCTTGCGTAGCGTCAACACGCCCTAGAATTTATTGAAAACGGGTTCTTAAAAAATTTTTTCAATAAAAAAATTTTAAAATTTTTTTTTAACAAGGCGGATCATTCACCGGATATTTCATTAATGTTCACCCTTTCCCCGGAAATCAGGTTTCATTTAGTACCTTACGGACACGTCTCATCAATAAAAAACAACAATTCGGGTTGCGGGCGGGCGGCCGTTTCGTTCTCGCGGACGCTTACCCATCGATAGTTTTACATAATTTTAACTTCCGCGTAACGCCCTTTTTACAATCCGGTGATAATTTGAACTCACGAAAAATAACGGAGGTGTTGGGTTTTATGCGGCATATGAAAGCATTGTTTGTAACAGGCGTTTCGCCGATGTCCCTTACGGCGGCCTCGGCGGACGGCCGCGCGCGCGGCGCGGCTTCGGGAGGCGCGAAAATGAGCGCGCCGAATTTTCCTTTTCTTGAAATCAGAAATCTGCGTCACAGTTACGGTCAGCCGGATGAAAGCCGCGTACAGGCGCTCAGCCTGGATTACATGTCGGCGTCGAGAGGCGAGGCCATCGCGGTCACCGGCCCCAGCGGTTCCGGCAAAACGACGCTTCTGCGCGTCCTGGCGGCGCTGATACGCCCGACCGCCGGGGAGGTCTTGTTCGACGGGCGCGACATATTCGCGTCGCGCGGGAACGCCGCGTCGTGGCGCGCCGCGTCCGTCGGTTACGTCTTTCAGGAGATGAACTTGATGCCCGGCTTCAGCGCGCTGGAAAATATCCTGTTAACCGCCGAGGTTTCAAACGTCCCCGGCGCCGCCGCGACGGAGAGGACAAATTACCTTCTCCGGCGTCTCGGTTTATGGGACCGGCGCGACAGGCTCCCCGATAAGCTGAGCCTCGGGGAACGGCAAAGGGCCGCGGTCGCCTGCGCCGTCGTCCATTCCCCGTCCGTCCTGCTGGCGGACGAGCCGACCGCGGGCCTGGACGCCGAAAACGCCCGCTCCGTCATGGATATCCTGACGGAGCTGTGCGCCGAATCACGGACGCTACTGATAATCGCGACCCACGACGAAGCGATAAAAAAACGTCTCAAACGAGTCGCGCGGCTTCAAATACCGCGGGATCAAAACCGCGAGGATTTGCCCCGCGTCCCGGCGGAAAGCCCGCTTCCCGCGCTCTCGTCATAATTTATCGAAGAGGGCGCTGGGAACTCCGCTCCCCGCCGGGTCAGGGCGGAGCCCGGGGTTTTTCGCCCGGGGTTTCGGGTTTGTCGGGCGCGCGGCGAAACCGCGGTCGCCGCGCGCCCGTTTTACCGTCGCTATTGACAAGTAAACAGCGACGGTACATAATATTTTCAGGTTGCTCGAGCGAAATAATATCGCGGTCATAATCAATATATATATTATGGTTATATGGTTGTGTTGAGGCGTCGAAATGTGTTTGCGGGATTCCGCCGGCGGATTTGTTCCGTGTAACGCGAAGGACCGGGTATTTTCGGGGCGTTTCGCGTGTTTTGTCCCGGGTATTAAAGTTCCGCAATCAAAAATCAAAACCAAATTTTCAGGAGGGTGTTGTTCGATGAGGAAGTTTGCGCGTATCGTATTATTGTTGTCTTTCGTTTTTTGTCCCGCCTCCGGCGCTGACGCGGCCGAACCCGGCGTGAAGCTGGTCTACGCGGAGGTCAACCCGGCGGATTCCCTGATGGGGCAAACGGCGCGGGCTTTCAAGGAGAAGGTCGAGGAGCTTTCCGGTGGGTCCGTCATCATCGACGTTCAGTACAGCGGGGTGCTGGGGGCCGAAAACGACGTGCTCGACACAATGATCGGGGGCGGCGGCACCGTCGATATGTCCCGTATCGCGACTTACAGCCTCAACAGTTACGGATCGAAGAAAATGTCGCTGTTGAGCCTGCCTTATACCTTCACGGGGCGGGAGCACTTCTGGAAGCTCGCGAACAGCGGGTTGGGCGCGAAACTGCTTAACGAGTCGTCCGAACTGGGCCTCGGAATCAAGGGATTGTTCTACGCCGAGGAAGGTTTCCGGCATTTCTTCTTCAACAGCCCGGTCAACGGCATCGCCGACCTGGCCGGCAAGAAAATCCGCGTCTCCAACGACCCCATCATGACCGGCATGGTCAACGGCCTCAAGGCGTATCCCACGGTGGTGTCGTTCAACGAACTCTATTCCTCGCTCTCGTCGAAAGTCGTCGACGGCGCCGAGCAGCCCATCGTCAATTACCAGAGCAACTCCTTCCACGAAGTCGCCCCGTACATGATTCTCGACGGGCACACGCTGGGATGCGCCGAGGTGGTGATCACGGAGAGCGCGTGGAACAAGCTGACGGACGCCCAAAAAGCGCTCATCGTCGAGGCCGGAAAATACGCCAGCGGGTTCAACGCCGACCTTTCCGCCAAAATCGAGAACGACAGCAAGGCCGGGTTGCGGGCGGCGGGCGTCACCTTCACGGAGGTGAAGGATATCAAAGCCTGGCAGGACGCCTGCGCGGATATCATCTCCCGATTCTCCGGGGGCATGGAGGAAGACTACAAGGCCATTGTCGATATGGCGCGCTAGGCGCCCGCGCGAACCGGAAGACGAAGGATGGTGTGGGGCGGCGCTTTATCTCGCGGTCCGCGCCGTCCTTTTTTCGTATTTCGCATACGGCTGATGAAAGGGGGAAATACAATGACATCTTTCATTCAAAGACTCGATCGGTCAAAACCGTTTTTCGACGCCGCGCACCGATGCGTCATGTTCTTCTGTAAACTGCTGCTGATCGTCGATATCCTGATAACTTGCGTGTCGGTGACGGGGAGGTATGTGTCTTTCATCCCGGATCCGGCGTGGAGCGAGGAGATCGTGCTGACCTGCATGATATACCTGGCGGTCGTCAGCGCGTCGATGGCCCTGAGGCGAAACACTCACATTCGCGTGACGGCCATGGACAAATACCTGCCGGCGAGGCTTACGCGGGTTCTCGACGTGGCTGCCGACATCGGCGTGATCGCGTTCTCGGTCATGATGCTCGCGGTCGGATGGAAATACAGCACGGGGCTGGGCGGCAAGGCTTTTTACACGAGCATGCCCGCGCTTTCCAAGTTTTGGCTTTACGCGCCGATACCGTTGGCCGGGGCGTGCATGCTCGTCTTCGAGGCTGAGATTTTATGCCGTCACATCGGAGCTTTTTTCGTGAAGCGTGAGGAAGGCGGCCGCAAATGAGTCCCGATAATATTGCCATTCTGATACTCCTGGGCGGGTTTTTCCTGATGGTCCTGCTGCGTTTCCCCATAGCCTACGCGGTGGGGATATCGTCCGCCCTGTGCCTGCTGTACCTCGGCAAACCGGTCTCCGTCGTCTGTCAGCAGATGGTGAAGGGGGTCAATTCTTTCAGCCTGATGGCGGTCCCGTTTTTCATAACGATGGGCGTCCTCATGGGATCGGGCGGTATATCCGAGAAACTGATCGCCCTTGCCGACGCGGTCGTCGGCTGGATGCGCGGAGGCATGGCGATGGTGAACATCGTCGCGTCGTATTTCTTCGGCGGGATCTCCGGGTCCGCCGCGGCCGACACCGCGTCGCTCGGTTCCATCCTGATCCCCATGATGGTCGAGCAGGGGTATGACGACGATTTTTCCACCGCCGTCACAATCACGTCCTCATGCGAGGGACTTTTGGTTCCCCCCAGCCACAACATGGTAATCTACGCGACCACGGCGGGCGGCATTTCGGTCGGCAGCCTTTTTCTGGCGGGATACATCCCCGGCGCGGTTCTGGCGATCTCCCTGATGATCGGATCTTACATCATTTCGGTGAGGCGGAATTATCCCAAGGGCGCCAAATTCAGCCTGAACAACCTCATAAGGCAGTCGCTGCGCTCATTCTGGGCGCTCGCGGCGGTCGTCATAGTGGTCGTGGGGGTGGTGGCGGGGTGGTTTACGGCCACGGAGTCGGCCGCCATCGCCGTCATCTACAGCCTCATCGTCAGCCTGTACATTTATAAGGGCCTCGACTGGAAGGGCGTGTGGCGCGTCCTCGGCGATTGCGTGGAAACACTTTCCATCGTGCTGATCCTGATCGCCACGTCTTCCGTCTTCGGTTACTGCCTCACGCTCCTGCACGTGCCGGAACTCGCCGCGAACGCGATCAAGAACTTGACGGACAACCCGATACTGCTGGCCCTGATGATAAACGCGATTTTACTGATTCTGGGCTGTATAATGGACATGGCGCCGATCATACTGATCGCCACGCCGATACTGCTGCCTCTCGCGACCTCGATCGGCATAGACCCGATTCAGTTCGGCATCATCATTGTGCTCAACTGCGGAATCGGCCTCCTGACGCCGCCGGTGGGCGCCGTGCTGTTCATCGGGTCCGCCGTCTCACACGTGCCGATGGAGCGAATCGTCAAAGCCGCCCTTCCGTTCTATATCTGCATGGTTATCGCCCTTCTTCTGGTCACGTTCATTCCCGGCGTCAGCATGTTCTTGCCGAACCTTTTCAGATAAGACGGGAGACGAATTATTTATGAGGACATTCATGGACGAAAATTTTCTGCTGCCAAACCGTTCCGCCGAGCGGCTCTTTCACGAATACGCGAAAGAAACGCCCATTTTCGACTATCATTCGCATCTGCCGGTTTCGCAGATCGAGGACGACACGAACTTCGGGAACCTGACTCAGGCGTGGCTATACGGCGACCATTATAAATGGCGCGCCATGAGGGCTTGCGGCGTGCCCGAGCCCCTGGTTTCCGGCATTCCCGAGGCGGCGCCGGACCGGGAGCGGTTTGCCGCCTGGGCGGAGGTGGTGCCGCAGACCGTGGGCAACCCTCTCTACCACTGGTCGCATCTGGAATTGAGGCGTTATTTCGGCGTGAACGACCCGCTGTCCCCGGCGACCGCGATGAAGATTTACGATCATTGCGCGGAAAAACTGAAGCAGCCGGAGTTTTCCGCGCGTTCCATCATCAGGCGCGGCAACGTGGCGGTCATATGCACGACGGACGACCCGACGGACGACCTCGCGAGCCACGCCGCGCTGTCGCGCGGCGACATGGACCACTGCCTCGTGTACCCGACCTGGCGGCCGGACAAAGCGCTCGCCGGCAATGACGCGGCCGCGCTGAACGCGTGGCTGGACAAACTGGCGGCCGTGTCGGGACACGACATCTCATCCTATTCCGACCTGCTGGAAGCTCTGGAGGCGCGGCATCGGTTCTTCGAGAGCCTCGGGTGCAGACTGTCCGACTATGGCATTGAAAGGCCGTACGCCGCGCCCTACACCGACTCGTCCGTCGCCGCTTCGTTCGGGAAGCTGCGCTCCGGCAAATCCCTCGCGGGCGATGAGCTGGAAGAATACCGTTCGTCTCTGCTCCGCGAGCTGCTTAAAATGGACGCCCGCGCCGATTGGACGCAGCAGCTTCACCTCGGCGCGAAACGCGGCAACAACTCCGCCGCGTTCAAACTCCGCGGGCCCGATACCGGCTACGACTCGATCGGGCAATTTCCCGCCGGCGACGCTCTCGTCTCCCTCCTGGACGGGCTGAATTCCGAGGATTCACTGGCCCGCACGATCATCTACGTCCTGAATCCCGGCGACAACGACATGATCGCCTCCATCGCCGGGTCGTTCATGGACGGCCGAACGCCCGGAAAGATACAGTTCGGCGCGGCGTGGTGGTTCAACGACCACAAGGACGGCATGAACCGTCAGCTCAGTTCCCTGGCGAGCATCGGCCTGCTCTCGCGTTTCGTCGGGATGCTCACCGATTCCCGCAGTTTCCTCTCGTACCCGAGGCACGAATATTTTCGCAGGCTGCTCTGCGCGAAGTTCGGCGCCGAGATGGAAGCGGGCGAGCTTCCCGGCGATTTCGAATTCATCGGCGGCGTCGTGAAAAACATCTGTTTCGGCAACGCCGTGAAATATTTCGGAATGCGGCTTCCGCAAAGGATTACGTTAAAGGAAAAAAATTTTCGCGGCAAGGGGGAATTGATATGAAATTGAACGGACGCGCTCTTCTGGATCCGGCACAGAGGCGCGATTGGGCGTCGGCCGGGGTTTCGCTGCCGTCTTACGACGTCGCCGCGATGTCGCGGCAGACAGCCGAGAACCCGACGTGGCTCCATTTCGGAGCCGGAAACATCTTCAGAAGTTTCATAGCGCGGCTGAATCACTCACTGCTGGATCGCGGGCTTGCCGACTCGGGAATAATCGCCGTTGAAACCTTCGACTACGAGATCATAGACAGGATATACGATCCGTTTGACAATCTGGCGCTGTCCGCGGGAATGGCCGCCGACGGCTCGCTCGAACTCGACATGGTAGCGTCGGTGGCGGAAGCCATACGGGCGGACAAAGGCACGGAACGGCTGGCGGAGATATTTCGAAGTCCCTCGCTCCAAATGGTGAGTTTCACGATCACCGAGAAGGGTTACGCGTTGACGGACATGAAGGGACACGTGACCGCGGCGGCCCGTGAGGACATGGCGTCCTCCCCCGAAAACGCGAAGGGCGTCATGGCTCTCGCCGCGCGGCTGCTCTGGGAACGTTTCCGATCGGGAGGCCGGCCCGTGGCGATGGTCAGCATGGACAATTGCAGTCACAACGGGGAAAAACTGCGCGGCGCGGCGCTCGAGATCGCGGACGCCTGGCGAAAGTCCGGATTTGTCAGTGACGATTTCATCTCGTGGCTGACGGATGAAAACCGGGTATCGTTTCCCTGGAGCATGATCGACAAGATAACGCCCCGCCCTTCCAAAACGGTGTATGACGCGCTGACGGGCAGAGGCGCCGAGGACATGGACGCCGTCGTCACGTCACGCGGAACGCACATCGCCCCATTCGCGAACGCCGAGATACCCCAATATCTGGTGATAGAGGACCGTTTTCCGGCCGGGCGGCCGAAACTCGAAAACGCCGGGGTCTACCTCACGGACCGGGAGACGGTGAACAGGGCGGAGACGATGAAGGTATGCACATGCCTCAATCCTCTTCACACGGCGTTGGCCGTTTACGGCTGCCTGTTGGGATATGACGGCATAGCCGCGGAGATGAGCGTCCCGATATTGAGAGGCCTGGCGGAACGAATCGGTTATAAGGAAGGCCTGCCCGTGGTTGTGGATCCCGGGATATTCAGCCCGCGGGATTTCCTCCGCGAAGTCCTGGAAGAGCGCCTGCCAAATCCGTACATCCCGGACACGCCGCAGAGGATCGCCACGGACACGAGCCAGAAGATAGTCATTCGCTACGGCGAGACGATCAAGGCCTACATGACGCGCCCCGACCTGGACGCCTCCGGTTTGACCGCGATCCCGCTGGTGATCGCCGCGTGGTTCCGATATCTGTTGGGCGCTGACGACGATCTTCTTCCCATGGAGATAAGCGGCGACCCGCTGCTCCCCGAACTTCAAAAGGGCCTGGAGGGAATCGATCCCGGATCGCCCGACAGTTATCGGGGGCAATTGAAACCCTTTTTGTCAAATACCGGGCTGTTCGCCGTCGATCTGTTCGAAGCCGGCCTGGGGGAGAGAATCGAGAATTTATTTGTCAAAATGTTGGCCGGCAAGGGAGCGGTGCGGCGGACTTTGGCGGATACCCTCGGCTCCGCAGGGGCGCGTCCGTGATATCCGCCACCCTGCCGTGTGACGCGGCAACGGCAGGGTGTATCCGATAACCGGACAGTTTTTCGGAATATAATCTATCCCGCGGAGCGGAACATCCCGCGCCGTCTTTTCGCGGGCGCTTCCGAAGGTTGGGGAAACGGCCCCGACGGGTCGAACGTCCATTTGTCGAGTTCGCCGTCATAAGCGCACTCGCCGTAGCGAGGCGAATTGACGACCGGTAGCAATGCCGCGTCATCTTCGACGCTCTCCGCGCACTTGTCGCAAAGCGCCTCTCCCTCCAATGCGTTGATTTGGGTCGCGGGCGCGCCGCATTTGACGCACTCCTCGGGCGGCGGGACGTTTCGGGCAAGCAGCCGCGCTTTTTCCCTCTGAGCCGGGCGGGAAATTTCATCGACGACCGTGACGAGTATCTCGGTAGTCGAGCCGAAATCGTACTCGTACAGGAGCGTGTTGCCTGCGCAAAGCGAGGACAGTTTACGCGACTTGCCAAACTCGCCGCCGCCCAGCCGAAACGCGCTCAAATGCCCGCAGCACTCGCACCAGATATTTCGCAGGAAGCCGTCCACAGCCGAAAGCCTGGCGTCGGCCGGCACGCTGAAATAGAGCCAGTAGTCTTTGTTGTACGCTCCCTCGGCTTTGATGAGACAACAACTTTCGCCGCCGCCGTTATGCTCTTTCAGGATGTGATTCTTGATTGCCGTCTTGCCTGCGGTTTTGCCGCAAATAAAGCAATTTCCCTGTGTTTGCGCCATCGATTTTTCCCCTCGCTCTCGGATTTTTTTACAACAAACCGCTTCAATTCTTGTTTCCACGTACCGCTCGATTGCCCCGGTGACTGTTCGTGAAAAAATTATTTTACCATCATTGGGACATGTTCGCGCCGGGCAAGAAATCAAAGCGATCACAAGAACATATAACATAAAAACATCACGCTCCGAAAATTGCCGGTACAACTATCATGCCAATAGCGTTGACACGCCTCGGTATGTACTGTCGAAACTCCATTTTTTGAGGAGATCGCGGCCGCGTCATTGGCGTTTCGTAAGCAAACCAGCGGTTTCAGGGAGTAACCGGATATTGCGCGCCGCGCCGCGGTGACGATATAATAACCACCGAAAGGGGAAAAGGCCATGCGCGAAGAAGAACTCATCGACATCAAAATTCCCGATATCCTTCCCCCGTCGGACGACGGAGTGTTCAAAACTTTGTTGACCCATCCGGACGCAAAGCCTTGCCTGCGCGAC
>JAIRKI010000104.1 GCA_031260185.1 Synergistaceae bacterium
TACACTATGGGATTCGGGCAGTATTGGACTTCACTTTGTTTGGCAAGCTCGTCCGTCCCGCAAATGCCTTATATGTGGTTTCTGTTCGTCAGACCGGGGGTTTGCCTCCGGCTTCCTTCAGATTCCGCCTCACAACGGACACCCTTGCCTTTGGCTAACAGTTCCTACTGCCAAGTCTGTAGCGGACTTTCACCTCCAAGTTATCGCACATGCCGGGCACACCAAGAGCGCGCGTCCTCGAAAGGACGCGCACTCTTGTTACGCGCGTTGCGCGAGTTTGTCTCGCCGGTTAGTCGTAGTCGCCCATTCCTCCCATGCCGCCGCCGGGCATCGCGGGCGCGTCTTTCTTCTCGGGCTTGTCGGCTACCAGAACGTCTGTGGTGAGGATCATGGCGGCTATCGAGCCGGCGTTCTGGAGCGCGCTTCTCGTCACTTTGACCGGGTCGATGATTCCGGCTTTTATCATGTCGACGTAATCGCCCTTCGCCGCGTCGAGCCCCTCGCCCTTCTTGAGGGTTTTTACCTTCTCGACCACCACGTCGCCCTGTAAGCCGGCGTTGGACGCGATCAGATGCAGAGGCTCGGTGAGGGCCTTGCGGACTATCGACGCGCCGGTCCTGGCGTCGCCTTCGAGGGTTCCGATGAATTTGTCGAGTTCGCCGAGGCTCTGCACTAAGGCCACGCCGCCGCCGGAGACTATGCCCTCCTCGACCGCCGCGCGGGTCGCGTTGAGCGCGTCCTCGATGCGGTGCTTGAGTTCTTTCTGCTCGGTCTCAGTCGCGGCTCCGACCTGAATTACGGCCACTCCGCCGACCAGTTTCGCGAGGCGCTCCTGAAGTTTCTCTTTATCATACTCGCTCGTGGAGTCTTCCAGTTCTTTGCGTATTTGCGCCGCGCGATCCTTGATTTCCCGCTCCTTGCCGCCGCCGTTGACTATCGTGGTCTCTTCCTTGCCGACTCTCACGGTCTTGGCGTGACCCAACATGCTCGCGTCGGCGTTCTCGAGTTTGATGCCGATATCCTCGCTGACGACTTTCGCGCCTACCACGACCGCGATGTCTTGAAGCATCGCCTTGCGCCTGTCGCCGAATCCCGGCGCCTTGACGGCCGCGACCTGCAGGATGCCGCGCAATTTGTTGACGACAAGAGTCGCCAGCGCCTCGCCCTCCACGTCCTCGGCGATGATGAGAAGGGGCTTGCCGGTCTGCACGACTTTTTCGAGTATGGGAAGCAGATCCTTGACGTTGGATATCTTGCCTTCGACGATGAGGATATTGGCGTCCTCAAGGGATGCTTCCATGCGGTCGGGGTTGGTTATCATGTAGGGACTGATATAACCCTTGTCGAACTGGAGGCCGTCGACCTTGTCGAGCTGCGTTCCGACGGTCTTGCCGTCCTCGACCGTGATGACCCCGTCCTCGCCGACCATTTCCATGGCCTGCGCGATCGTCTTGCCTATGGCGATGTCGTTGGCGGAAATGGCGGCGACTTGGGCCTTCATCTCCAGTTCCTTGACCTTGACGGCCTGCTCTTTGAGACTGTCGACAACCGTATCGACCGCCTTCTCGATGCCGCGGCGCAGGAAGAGCCCGTTCGCGCCGGCCGCCACGTTCTTGATGCCCTCGCGGATCATGGCGCGGGCCAGAACCGTCGCGGTGGTGGTGCCGTCTCCGGCCACGTCGTTGGTCTTGGAGGCCACTTCTTTCAGAAGCTGGGCGCCCATGTTCTCGAACGGATCTTCGAGTTCGATTTCCTTCGCGATGGTGACGCCGTCGTTGGTTATGGTCGGCGAGCCGAATTTCTTTTCGAGGACTACGTTGCGTCCCTTCGGGCCAAGCGTGATCCCGACGGTATCCGCCACTTTATTCACTCCGCGTTCCATCGAACGGCGGGCGTCCTCTTTGAAAAGCAGTATCTTAGCCATTTAAAATCTCCTCCTTATAATGATTATCGATTTATCCAAAAAAAAACTACTTGTCAATCACAGCGAGGATGTCCCGCTCGGAGATGACCAAATATTCCTCGTCCTCCAGCTTGACCTCCGTGCCCGAATATTTGCTGTAGATGACCTTGTCGTCGACTTTGAGGTCGATGGGGATTATCTTGCCGTCGTCGGTTTTCTTGCCTGTGCCTACCGCGACTACTACGCCCTCGATCGGCTTCTCCTTGACGGTGTCGGGAAGCACCAGTCCGCCCTTCGTCTTTTCCTCGTGGGGAGCCGCCTTGACTATTACACGATCGCCCAGTGGTCTGAGTTTCATTTCCTTGCTACCTCCTTAAAATATTATTCTTTTTTGGTGTTAGCACTCACAGGATGCGAGTGCTAAACTTTACGCCGTGAAGTTTAATCAACTTTAACCGAAAGCGCAAGATGAGTTAAACGTTTTTTCAGCGATATATTCCCGAATATTTTTTGTTTTGGATATATTTCGATATTTTTCTTGATTTTTCGTCGTATTTTCGGCGGAGAGTTCACCTGCCGCCCGCCGCGCCGGCGAGCATTCGCGCGGCGGCTTCGGGACACGACCAGAAATTTACGTGAAGGTAAGTGGCGAGCAGTCTGCCGTCATGGCGCGTGAAACCGTCGGTCCAGGTCTCGGCGGGACGGGCTGATTTTCGCACAGAGAACGTGTCGGGGCTCGCGCCTTCCAGTTTCGAGTAGTGAAACTCGTGCGCGCGAAGCGTTTCGCCCATTTTCGTCAGCAGATTGCCTCGCGTCGCCTCGGCCTCGACGTAGCCGAAGCGGGCGAGGCGGCCGGTCATTTTTGCCTCGGCGTCGATGACGCCGGCCATGTCGCGTTTGATTCCCCCGTACTCCATATTACGCGCCAGACAGAGCATCCCCCCGCACTCCGCGTAGACGCGTCCGGTCTCGGCGAAATCCCTCACGGAAGCGAAAAAATCCGTTCCGGACAGCGCGTCCAGAAATATTTCCGGATATCCTCCCGGCAGGATCAACAGGTCGGCGTTTGGTATCGCTTCGCCGCGCAGCGGAGAGAACATTGAGACCTCCGCTCCCAGAATTTCGAGCAGTTTCCGGTTTTCGCGGTAGTGAAAACAGAACGCGTCGTCGTCGGCCACTGCCGCTTTTACCGGTGAGCCGTCCGATTTGAGCGCCGGGGGCGGAAGCGGGGGCTCCATGTAATCGCCCGACGGTTTTTGGGCGATCGCGAGCAATTTATCCGTGTCGAGGCGTTCGCGCAGGGCGTTCGCGTACGCTTCCACGGTTTTGAGCGACGACGCGCGTTCCGCCGCGGGGACGAGCCCCAGGTGGCGGGACGGGAGAGATTCGCCCTTGATTTCGGGAAGCCATCCGACGAGCGGAAGATTTGCGTAACGCTCCAGCGCCGAGGCTATCAGTTCCGCGTGAGACGCGCCCGAAACGCGGTTCGCTATCACTCCCGCGACGCGGGGCGCCAGAGGCTCCAGCGCCGCGAAACCCTTTGCGGTGGCCGCCACGCTGGTGGCCGCGGCCCTCGCGTCAACGAGGAGTATCACAGGCAATCCCAGAGTCCTGGCAAGCCACGCGGTGGAGTAGAGGCCGTCCCGTCCCAGCCCGTCGTAGAGCCCCATCGCGCCTTCAACGATGGCGATGCCGGCGTTTGACTCGCGGCATTGGGACGCGTAAAAAAACGGCATCAAATCCGGGCACGGAAAACCGTCCAGATTGCGGCACGCCGTGCCGGACACAAGCGAGAGGTAAGTGGGGTCGATGAAATCGGGGCCGGTTTTGAACGGCTGCACGGAGAGGCCGCGTTCCTTGAGCAAGAGGCATATCGCCGACGCGACGCCGGTCTTTCCCATCCCGCTCGAAACGGCACCTATCACGAAACCTTTGGTATCCGAAAAACAAGCCATATAACCACAACCCCGTTTCAACATAAAGCGCTCAAGCTATAGCTTAAGAGCCTGTCTAATATCTTTTCAATAGTAAAGACACAAACGCCAGTTTAACCATATTCAGCGATGTTTTAATGAGGCGTTCGCAGTTTTTCCAGAGCCGTCTGCATTTATC
>JAIRKI010000138.1 GCA_031260185.1 Synergistaceae bacterium
GAAAGGAACAACGCAGATGACATGACATTGATTTATGCGAATATTGGGTAAGGGGGTGACATTTTCACTGGCCCAAATCGCACCAAAAACGCGACATTTTCACTGGCCCTTGACAATTAAATTAGTGCATACAGGGCGGAGCCCCGGCGGAGACGGCGTCTTTTATCCACGTCCACTCGGGACATCTCAAAAGTCTGGTCGCTGCCGCGTATACCGCGCACCCAAACGTCACATTGGCCGCCGCCCAGCCCGCCCGCGCCGCGAACGGCGCATCGACGGGATAGGGGAGCAAACGCGACGCGCCCCACACCGCCAGCGCGAGCAAAGCGCACGATGAAACGAGACGTATAAACCATCTTACCTCGAACAGACCCATCGCTCTTTTCATGTCGCGCATCAAAAGCAACGCCCCGAAAAACGACGCTCCGGTAAACGCTATCGCCATACCCGCCGCCAGCCCGAGGTAAGAAAAACTTCTCATAAGTATAACCCCTGAGATCAGATTTGCGCACACCGTGAACAAAGTCACACTGACGGCCGCTTTTGGCAATCCTCTCGCGTACATGGCGCGCGTCAGCACGGTGTTGCACGCCATGCCGGGTAGCCCCGCCGCGTAACAGGCGAGCGCGCCGGACGTGGCGTTCCAGGCCCATTCGCCGAACGCGCCGCGCACGAGGAGCAGGTGCGTTATCGGGCGGGCGAGCAGAATCAACGCGACGGACGAGGGCAGGACGATAAAAAGGTTGAACCGCAACGCGTCGCGGGCGAAAAGCCTGAAATTTTCACCGTCGTCCGGATCTATCCTCGACATCATCGGCAGGACGGCCTGGGATATCGCGATCACGAACAACCCCAGAGGCAGTTGTATTATGCGGTCCCCGTAGTTCAGCGCCGATATCACGCCGTCTCCCAAAAACGAGCCCAATATCCTGCTCACGACGGGATTCACCTGATTGAGCGACAAGCCCGCCGCGTAAGGCAAAAACAGCGCCGCCGCCCGGCGCAGGTCGGGATTTTTCGTGTCGGGCATCGCGGGAAGCAGCGTATAGCCCATCCGGCAAGCCATCGTCCACTGTATCGCCATGTTGGCCGCGCCTCCGGCAAGCACGGCCGCTACCATCGTCCAGATCGAGCCTCCGCGCCCGAACATCAGCAGAATCGCGATGAAGGTCAAGTTGCTCGCCGCCGGCGCCGCAGCCGGCACAAAAAAACTGCCGACGCTGTTCAGCACGCCCATGGCAAGCGCACCGACCGAAACTATCGCGAGGAACGGGAACAACGCCCTCGTCAGCGCGACAGCCAAATTTTCGGCCTCCGGGTCGAAACCGGGGGCGATAATCCGTACGAGCGCGGGCGAGCAGAGAATCCCCAATAAAACCACCGCTCCGGATGCGCACAACAGCACGGCCATCACCTGACACGCCAGAGCGCGGGCCCCATCCGGCCCGTCCCTCGCAATCAAGCGCGAGAACACGGGAACGAACGAAGCCGACAGCGCTCCCTCCGCCAGCAACTGCCGCGACAGATTGGCCAGCGTATAGGCCACGTTGTACGCGTCGAGCGCGCGCGTCGCGCCGAAGCAAGCCGCCGTCAGCACCTCGCGCAGGAGACCCAGCACGCGGCTCGTCAGTGTGCCGGCCATCATGCGCATGGCCCTGTTTACCATGCCGGGCATGGGCGCGGATTTTTCTGCCACTTGAAACATTCGCCTCTCAATACGAAATATTACAGCCAAAAAATCTTAAATATGATTATAATCCTTTATGATGATCAATCCAAAGGAGGGCGTGGAAATAAATTCAGGCGTCGAAAAAAAATTGCGGCTGTTCGCGAGGCTGCTGGCGAAAGCCAATGAGCGGGTGAGGCTCGTAGGCCCGTCGGACGAGAACGTCATTTACGAGGAACATATAAAAGACGTCTTGGCAGCTTTACGTCCGCTCGGCGCGTTCCCGCCGGGAAGCAGGTTCGCCGACATCGGAACGGGAGGCGGTATCCCCGGAACCGTCTGGTGCGCCGCGCGTCCCGATATCGAGGGCGTCATGGCGGACAGCGTCGGAAAAAAAATAAAAATAGCCCGCGAGATATCCGAAGCGTTGGGTTTGAGGAACGCCGCGTTCGTCAACGCGAGGTCGGAGGATCTGGCGGCACGTGAGAGGGAGGCTTTCGACGCCGCTTCCGCCCGTGCCGTCGCGGATTCCCGCGTGACCGCTGAATATCTCGCCCCTCTCGTCAAAGTCGGGGGCATTCTCATCGCGTTCAAAGGCGCCAAAGTTTACGACGAAATCGACCTGCCCGCGCAGCTATGGCGAAAACTGGGGCTGGGCGCGCCGTCGCTTGCGCCATACAGCGTATCGGACAAGAAATTATACCTGCTCACATGGCGGAAAATCGCTCCCTGCCCCAACCGCTACCCGCGCAAACCCGGAGAGGCGAAACAATATCCTTGGTGGGCAAAATGAGGGACAAAATCACCGGCTCTCGTCAAGGGATGGATGGGGACGGAATATTTATCACAGACGCACACGACCGAAAACGCGGCCTGTCAAGGGCCAGTGAAAATGTCGCGTTTTTGGTGCGATTTGGGCCAGTGAAAATGTCACCCCCTTACCCAATATTCGCATAAATCAATGTCATGTCATCTGCGTTGTTCCTTTCT
>JAIRKI010000027.1 GCA_031260185.1 Synergistaceae bacterium
GTTTGCTTTTGTCACAAATCCACCGGGTGATTTGCCGGAAAAAGTTGAGCCGGTAATAAAAACGGCTTTTGAAAATCCCAAATCGCTACGCTACAGAGACTACTATTCTGTAATACCAAGAGATTCTGCATGAAATTAGCTACACTGTGCAAATAGGGATTTAAATTGAAAAGTTTTGGGTTGACGCGGATCCTGAAATTGACACGATAGGACATGATATTTCAATAATGCAAAAAACAGGTTATGTTCCTGTTGCCGCATTTGCGTTGCCTGAAAATTGTTGGATAGATACTTATTTTATTCCACAAAAAGCGAGGCAGGAGGAATTTTTGAAAAAATATGCCGAAAACACAACAGTTGATGCCTTTATTGCAAATCTGAGGCTCGAAGCTGATTTGTATTCGAAATACAAACAGTATTATGGATATGTGTTTTATATTGGAAAAAAATTTTAAATGGAATACTGGAGTACGATCCCACTCCTTGTAAATTTCATCCCGGTGAATTCTTCCGAAATTTTTTTTGCAGCGTTCAATGATCGTCGCCAAAACGTCTTTGCTGGACTCCATGACACTTTACCCACTTTCAGGATATTTATTTTATCGGGTCGATCAGCGTCGATACGGTTCAGCGCCTTCACCCGCGAAGCGATTGATGAACAATTTTATTTTGATTCTGAAAAAACGGTTTTTCTGATAGAATACCATTATGATTGACGACGACGCGGCGATGAAAGAATTCGGGAAGCTGCTCGGGATAATGCGGAGACTGCGCGCTCCTGGAGGGTGTCCTTGGGACGCCGAACAGACCATGTCCGGTCTGAGGCGTTATATATTGGAGGAAGCTCACGAACTCGTCGAGGCAATCGAAGGGAGCAATCCGAGGGATATCGCCGAAGAATGCGGCGATCTGTTGCTTCAGGTGGTTTTCACGGCTCAGATTGCTTCCGAGACGGGCGCGTTCGGCATAAAAGATGTCTGCCGGGTGATTTGTGATAAACTCATAAAGCGCCACCCGCACGTGTTCGGCGATGTGTCGGTGCGCGACGCGGGCGAAGTCGGCCGTAACTGGGAGATTATAAAATCCGGGGAGAGGCGGGCGCGCGGCGCCGACGGCTCCGCGATGGCGGGTATTCCAAAGGGGCTTCCCGCTTTGTTGCGCGCGCTTCGGATATCGGAACGCGCGGCGAAAAAGGGTTTCGACTGGCGCTTCGGGGACGTGGAGGCGGTGCGCGCGAAAGTCCTGGAGGAACTGGACGAGTTGAGGGCTGAGATAACGGGCGGCGGCGCGGGGACAATTCGCGAGGAACTTGGCGACGCGTTTTTCGCGCTCGCCAATATGTCGCGGCATTTGGGGATGGACCCGGAAGAGGCGCTTCAGGCGGCGAACGATAAATTTATCGGACGCTTCCGTACCGTCGAAAGGTTGGCCGAGGATGAGAATTTGCGGATGGAGGAAGCGCCGTTGGACAAGCTCGAAGCCCTTTGGCGGTCCGCGAAAGATATCGAGCGCAACGGAGGGACGGAACCCTCGGGGAGGTAATGTATATGGCTACGGCCGCTGAGAAAATAGCGGAAGTTCTGGAGAATGACGTTCGCCCCATAATAGAGTCGCACGGAGGCGGAATAGAGTTCATGGGTTTCGACGAGACGAACGGCGTCCTCAAGGTTGGGCTGTACGGAGTCTGCAACGGGTGCCCGGGCGCCGCCGCCACTTTGCGCAATTTGGTGGAGGGCGTCGTCCGGCGTTACGTCCCGGAGGTCAAGGAGGTAGTGCGGGCCTGAAGTGCTGAACGCCACGAAAACCCTGACAGTACAGTCGGAGGACGTGCTGTCGGGAATGTTGGGCGCGCGCGACGAGGTCCTCTCGATGGTAGAGGAACGGTTCGGCCTGAAACTCGCGGCCCGGGGCACGGATATCCATATCCCCGACGACGGTTCCGGTTTGGCGGACGATATCGCCGGCGTCCTGGGCCAGTTCGCGGAAATGAGCGCGCGGGGTATTCGTCCCTCGGGCCTTGAGATGCGGCGGGCGCTCGATACGGTGGCGGAGGGCGGCGGCGCGCCCGACATGATGTCCCGTGCCGAACGGACGGTCTGCGTCACGAACAGTGGCCGGCAGGTGCGTCCTTACACGCGGGGACAGTTGGAGTACGTCGATGCCATGGAATGTAACGACGTCGTTTTCGCGATAGGGCCGGCAGGCACGGGAAAGACGTACCTCGCCGTCGCGGCGGCGGCGGCGGCGCTCAAAGCGTCGCGCGTAAACAGGATAGTCCTGGTGAGGCCGGTGGTAGAGGCGGGCGAGCGCCTGGGCTACCTTCCGGGCGATCTTATGGAGAAGGTGGAGCCTTATATCAGGCCGCTTTTCGACGCTTTTTACGACCTTCTTCCGCCGGAACGTTTCAACCGTTATATGGAAAAGGGCGTCATAGAGATAGCGCCTCTCGCTTACATGAGGGGGCGGACGCTGAACGGCGGTTTTATAATTCTCGACGAGGCGCAGAACACCACGCGCGAACAGATGAAAATGTTTTTGACACGCCTCGGGCTCGGCTCGAAGGCGGTCATAACGGGAGACATAACGCAAGTGGATCTTCCCGGAAACAAGGAATCCGGGCTTCGTTCCGTCAGGGATATATTGGAAGGAGTCGCGGGGGTCGCGTTTTGCTTCCTCACCAATCACGACGTGGTGAGGAACGATATAGTCCGGAGGATTGTCAGGGCGTACGAGGAGTACGAAAAAAATGGCCGGGATCCGCAGACGCCCGTATCGTAAGTGGCTGAGTTTTTTGTCGCGCGGGGAGATGACGTCGCGAGACCGCGACACCGTGTTTCTGATAGCGTTGCGCGTCGTACTGGTCATCGCCGCCGCGGCGATGGTGATGTTGCGCTGGCATTTTGTCGACGCGCGCGGTGGTTACAGGGTGGGGCATCCGTCGCCCCGAACGTACCTCGCCAGGGTATCGGCCCGTTTCGCCGACAAGGCGACCACAAACGAGATTCGCGATATGGCGGCGGACCGGATAGTGGACGTGCGCGTGCGGGACAGCGGCGCCACCCGGCTCGTGATGTCGCGGATATCCGACCTCAAAAACTCCGGCGACATGAACTTCGCTCCCGAAAAGCTAAGGGAAATCGTGAACGCGATGTCCGGCGACGCGAGAAAACGGGTTATCGGCGCCGTGATCGAAATAAGCGGGAAGAACTACGACAAGTCCGTCACGCGTTCGGAACAGACGGCCGTAATATGGGATAACCTCAGGAACGCCGATATGCCTCAAGCCGAAAAAAATGTCGTTTTTCAGCTCACGGACGCGCTGTTGGTGCCCACCGTCGCCGGCGACGATGAGATGGCCCGGCGGCTGAGGGACGACGTGACGTCCCATATTCCGGCGATGACGCGCGAAATACGCGCCGGCGAACCTCTCATACTCGAAAATCAGGTGGTGACGCCGGAAACGGCGTCGCTTCTGAGGGCCGGCGGATATCCCGACGCCGCGGTCCCGTGGAGACATCTCAGCTTCGTAATCATCGTCACAATAGCTTGGTCGTTCTGGGAGACGTGGCTCGGGCGGCGTCAGGAATCGCCGTTCTCCCGCCGCGAATGGATCTACATAGCGATGCTGCTCATCCTCTGCTGGACGGCGCAGACCGTGCCGTCGCGGTGGGAATACGACTCGCTCGCGATTCTGGCGCTCGCCGGATGGATGTTTCTGACCCTGCCCCCCATGTTCGCGTTCCACCTCGTGCTGGGCGGGGGGCTGATAGGATATATCATAGCGTTCCCCGGATTCACGCCGATGATCGCCGTGGGTTGCGTCATCTGCGCCGTCGCCGCCGGCGCGGCTTTTATCGCGATTCAGGAGGCGTCCAGCAGGATAAAGATATGGGCGAATCTGTTTTCGCTGGGGTTTTATCTCACGCTGACGTCGTCATTCGTGCGATGGGGTTTTGGCCTGCCCATATCGGCGTGGATAGTGATAATCAACCTCTGCCTCGGGGCGTTTTGGAGCAGCGTCGTCGTCGCGGTCATTCCGCTTTGGGAATATATTTTCGACATCATCTCGCCGCTTCGCCTGCTGGAGATGAGCCATCCGTCGCAGCCGCTCCTGAAACGGCTTCAGCTCGAAGCCGCCGGAACTTATCATCACACGGTCGCGGTGGGCGCGCTGTCCGAGGCTGTGGCCGACCGGATGGGGATGAACGGGTTGCTCGTGAGAACGGGCGCTTTCTATCACGACATCGGCAAGCTGAAACGGCCGCATTATTTCGTCGAAAACCAGTCATTCGGAGACAACATACACGACAGGCTGGCTCCGGGAGACTCCGCGCGCATGATACTGAGCCACGTCCCCGACGGCCTCAAACTGGCCGACGATTACAAACTTCCCCACAGGATGAAGGATTTCATATCCGAACACCACGGCAGGACTTTCCTGGGTTATTTTTATCAGAAAGCCGTCGACGCCGACAAAGAGGCGGGGGGCGACGGAAGCGGCATCGACCGCGCCGATTTCACGTATCAGGGACCGACGCCGCAGAGCCAGGAAACCGCGCTGCTGATGCTGGCCGATTCCGCCGACGCGGCGATGAAGGGGCTGAAAAATCCCCTCGAAGGGAAGGCCGACGTCGAAAAGCTCGTGAACGACGTGGTTAACTCCAAGATAATGAGCGGACAGTTTGTGGATGTCGATTTCACGCTGAAGGACATCAACGCGATAAAAAACGCCATGGTCGACGCCCTCATGTCCATGTATCACACGAGAGAGATAAAACCGCTCAAGTCGGAAGAAAAAAATAATTTCGCTCCGGCCGCCCCGCCGGAACCGAACGGCGTAGCGCGCGCCGAAAAAACATGAAACTGGAAATAGAATTGACCGGAGACGCGGACGGCGATTTCCCCCTGCCGCGCGATATCGTGGGGGAAGAAATCGGCACGGCTGTGTTGTCCCTTCTCGAAGGCTATGAACTGGTCACTGTGACGCTGTCGTGCGTCTCGGAGGACGAGATGAGACGCCTCAATTTACGTTACAGGGATATCGACGAACCCACGGACGTATTGTCGTTTCCGCTGTGGGAGGACGGAGGCGAGTTCCGCCCTCCGGAAGGATGGCGTTCGCTTCCGCTCGGGGACGTGGTGATATCGCCCGATTTCGTGCGGCGCGGCGCGGCGGAGGCAAATATAGGCTATAATGACGAAATGGCGCGAATGGTCGTCCACGGAACGTTGCATCTCGTCGGTTTCGATCATGGCGATGAGAACGCCGCCGCCGTCATGCTGGACTTGCAGGAACGCACGGTCAAACGCGTATTTTCGCGCGCGGGTAAAAACAACGGGGCAGCGCCCGCGAGTTTGAGGTTCAAGGGAGGATTGATGTCGGGGTGGATTCCGATTTAGCGGGCAGTTTGGGCCTGCTGCTGTTGTTTTTAATTTTTTCGTTTTTTTTCAGCGCGATCGAGACCGCGATAACGGCGGCCGGGAAAGTGAAACTGAAGGTAATGGAAAACGCGCATCCCGAGCGCAAAAAAGGTTTCTCGTGGCTTGCGTCGAACGTGCAGCGCGCCCTTTCGACTACGCTCGTGGGCAACAATGTGGTTAATATAGCGGCGAGTTCAGTCGCTACGGTCATATGGGGCCCGTTTATCGCCGTCGTCGTGATGGCGACAGTGGTAGTGATATTCTGCGAGATATTTCCCAAAAACATCGCGATAGCGCACAGAGAATTCGTCATATATCATTCGCTCGAACCGCTTCGTTTCTTGAGCGTGATTTTGAGCCCGATCATTTTCGTGGTGCAGCGTTGCGTCAGGTTTGTCGGCGGCGTTTTCGGCCTCAGGCTCGATACGTACAGCTCGTTCGTGACGCGCGAGGATTTCGAGGTGATAGTCAACGAGAGCGGGGAGTCGGGCGCGATTGAGGAGGACGAGCGCAGGATGATAAGCGGCGTCATGGGTTTCGAGGAGACGCGCGTGTCCGAGGTGATGGCGCCGCGCACCAACATGACGGCGTTTTCGTCCGACACTACGGTCGAGGAAGCCTCGGGCGTCTTCGTCGAGAGCGGACATTCGCGCGTCCCCGTGTACGAAAAGGAACCCGACAAAATTATCGGGGTGCTTTACGCGAAAGACCTTCTCGCCCCTCTCTCCAAGGGTGATTTGAACGTCGATATATCGTCTGTGACGCGCGAGCCGCTCTTCATCCCCGAGACTATAAAGACCGACGAGGCGTTCGAACTCATGAAAAAATCGAAGACGCACATCGCGATAGTGGTCGACGAGTACGGCGGCACGGCCGGCCTCATCACGCTGGAAGACCTCCTGGAGGAGATAGTCGGCGATATACAGGACGAATACGACGACGAGACGCCGGACGTTCTGGAAGAGCGCGAGGGCGTCTATCTCGTGCAGGGTTACGTCAATCTTGACGAGCTGTCGGAGGTACTGGTGTATCCGTTCGAGTTCGAAGATGTCGATACGGTCGCCGGAATGCTGCTCTCCATAAAGGGCAATTTCCCCGAACAGGGTGAGTCCGTGCGTTACGGGCCGTGGAAGATAACCGCCGTGGAGGTCGCGGAGCACAGAATTTTGCAGGCCCGCGTGGAACGGGCCCCCGACGGCGAGGAAATTTCCGGTGAAGGCGACGGGTGAGACACCGGCTTACAGGGCGGGATACGTGACCCTGATAGGCCCCCCCAACGCGGGAAAATCGTCCGTCATAAACGCCCTGCTCGGCGAGAAAGCCGTCGCCGTGTCGGGCAAGCCGCAGACCACCAGAAACGCGGTGCGATGCGTGCTCACAACCGGCGCGTATCAGATGGTCGTGGTGGACACGCCGGGCGTTCACAAACCGAGATACGCATTAGGCAAGTATATGGCCCGCGAGATAGAAAAAGCGCTTGGAACCGTTGACGCCGTGTGTCTCGTGGCGGATATCACGAAGCCTCTCGACGATTCGGTCCGCGAAATCGCCGCGCGTTCGGGCGCGCCGCTCGTCCTCGCCGTGAATAAAATCGACAAACTGCGCGACAAGGAAGATTTCTGGAAATACCTCGAAACGTTTCAAGAGAGGTTGAAGCAGTCGTCGGTCGTTCCCGTCTCCGCACTCGAAGGCACGAACATCCGCGAACTCGCGGACGAATTGGCGAAATATCTTCCCGAGGGCGGCGCGATATACGACGGCGACGTGTTAATGGACGCCACAGAGCGCTTCCTTGCCGCCGAAATAATAAGGGAGCGCGTGTTCGAGGCGGCCGAACAGGAAGTTCCGCACAGCACGGCCGTCAACGTGGAAGAATTCAAGAGCCCCGACGAATACCCAGGCATGGAGCGCGCGTCGATAAGGGCCGATATCATCGTCGAGCGTCCGGGACAGAAGGGCATACTCATCGGGCAGGGCGGCAGGATGCTCAAAAAAATCAAGGCCGAGTCGAAGCGCGAAATGGAACGGCGTTTCGGATGGCCGGTAACGCTCGAACTGTGGGTGAAAGTCAGGCCGGGATGGAGAAAATCGAACGAGGGAATCCGAACGGCGGGTTACGCGCGGTAGTCCCGTTCCCGGAGGACCGTCTGCCTCACGGCGACCACAGGGCGGAAGGCGTGGTCTTGCTAAGGCGCGAGGACTCCCCGAAGTCGAGCCGCTGTATGTTTTTTTTGCGCGGAATGGGCGCAAGGTGGGCCTCGGCACCCGGAGGGGGAGGACGTTTCAGGGGCGGCACAGAGCCCTTTACGTGGGGAAGTTTTCTCCTGTATCAGAGCCCGAGATCGTTATATCTCAAAAATGTCGGAATAATCGAGGATTTTCTGCGGGTCCGCCAAAACGCGCCCGCGCTGATGCGCGCCGCCAAGTGGCACAGGGAACTGTCGAAACGTTTGATGCCCGGCCGCGAGGAGGACGCGTTGCTCTCGCTCTTTTGGGGGAGCATGAAAAATCTGTCGCGCGATTTGAGTCCGTTGCTGCTCGACATCAGATTCGCCTGGAGGTGGGCGAACCTGTGGGGCGTCGCCCCGTCGCTCGATCGATGTTCCGGATGCGGTTCGCCGCTCGCCGGCGCGATATCGACGAGCCCCGCCGGTTTTCTCTGCGAAATCTGCGCGCGAAGCGCGGACAAGCCCGACGCCGTTCGCCCCGCATCAGTCACGCCGGACGCTTTCGGCATAATCCGCGCCGCGTCCTGTCACTCCGCCAAAAATTTTGTCCAATGGGAAATTGCGAATCGCGCGGTCGTTTCAAATTCCCCGCCGCTCGAAAAAGAACTGAAAGAGACGGCGCGCCGGTTTTATTCGTTTCTCTGATCACTCGCGCCGACTGCCGTGAGCGTCACCCGCGCTTGCCCATTATCATGATAAAAATATTGGGGGAGAGTGGTGACCGATACACACTGCGGGTTTTTGCCTGCGGATTTGGGTCGCCATATGGCGAGTTACATTCAAGAATGGCATGACGGATTATACGCGAGATACATTTTATTTCATGAAAGCGCTTCATCCTCAGTGATTTCGTTTCCCAAACCATCCAGTTCTTTCGTCCACTCCGAAACGGCGGCGTCGGAGGGCATTCTCCAGTCGCCTCTCGGCGACAGGCTCACCGAGCCTATTTTGGGGCCGTCGGGGAGACAGCTTCGTTTGAACTGCTGCGCGAAAAATCTCTCGTAGAATACCCTCATCCACTTTAAAATCTCGCGCGCGGTGTAAGCGCCGCCAAACGCGATTTCGGCGAGCGGCAGAATCCGCGACGGAGAGCGCCCCCACCTCACTGTATGATACAGGAAGAAATCGTGCAGCTCGTAAGGGCCGATTATGTCCTCGGTTTTCTGTTCGATCTTGCCGTCGGAGGGGGGGAGCAGTTCCGGGCTCACGGGCGTCGCCAGGATGTCCTCCAGCACTTTGCGAAGCGCGGGCACGGTGTCGGCGGCGTATTTCACGATATGCCTGACGAGCGTTTTCGGCACTCCCGCGTTCACGCCGTACATGCTCATGTGGTCGCCGTTGTATGTCGACCAGCCGAGCGCCATCTCCGAGAGGTCGCCCGTGCCGACAACCAGTCCGCCGGTCTTGTTGGCGAGGTCCATCAGGACGAGCGTCCGCGCGCGCGCCTGCGCGTTCTCGTAGACGACGCCGCGCGAATCCTCCGCCACGCCGATGTCGGCGAGATGACGCCGAACCGTATCGGTGATATCGATCTCGGCGCATGGCACTCCGAGCGCCACGCACAGCGCCAGGGCGTTCGATTTCGTGCGCGCGGTCGTGCCGAAGCAGGGCATGGTCAGGGCGGAAATATCCGAGGCCGGACGTCCGAGGCGCTTCATCGCGCGTTCGGTCACGAGCAGCGCGAGACAACTGTCGAGACCTCCCGAGACGCCTATCAGAGCCGTTTTCGCGCCGGTATGCGCGAGGCGTTTTTCGAGCCCCGCCACCTGTATGTCCAATATCGCCTCGCATCTCGCGCCGCGCTCGCCCTCGTCGTCAGGCACAAAGGGGTGCGAGGGCACGCGCCTTTTCAGTGCCCGCGGCGGAGCGCCCCCCGGGCACGAAAATTCGACGACGCGGTAATCCGACGGACTCGAACGCCAGGAATTCATCTTTCTCCTGTCGAAAGCGAGAGCGTGAAGGTCTATATCCGCCTCCGCCCAACCGCCCGCGAAAGGCGCCGACTCGGCGAGCGTCACGCCGTTTTCGCAGATGATGTCGTGACCGGAAAAAACGACGTCCGTTGTGCTCTCGCCGCGTCCCGCGCAGGAGTAAAGATAAGCGCACACGCATCTTCCCGACTGGAGCGCCGCGAGCGTCCTTCTGTATCGCGCTTTCCCAACGGTCTCGTTGCTTGCCGAAAGGTTCAATATAATTGCCGCCCCGGCCGCCGCGTGCGCGGCGCTTGGAGGCGACGGGACCCACAAATCCTCGCATATTTCGGCGGCGAGGGTGAAATTTTCATCCGACCGGCGCCTGAAGAGCAGACGCGTCCCGAACGGAACGTCGTATCCGTCGAAACGCGCGGTTTGGGTCTCCAGCGGCGCGGGCGTAAAATGCCTCATCTCGTAAAATTCGCAGTAGTTGGGGATGTGAGTCTTGGGAACGAATCCCAGCACCTTGCCTCCCGACAGTATGGCGGCGACGTTGTAAAGTTTCGATTCGAAAACCAAAGGCAGGCCGACGGCAGCGACCAGCGGCAATTCCGCGCTCTCGCGAGCTATGCGCGACAGCGCCACGCGCGCGGACTTTATCAGCGTATCCTGCGAAAAGAGATCGCCGCAGGTATATCCGGTCACGCAGAGTTCGTGCAGGCAAATGACGGAAGCCCCATCCCCGGCCGCGCGTTTCATGCCCGAAATTATCTGTCCGGCGTTATACGAACAATCCGCGACCCTTATCGGCAAAGTTGCCGACACGACCCGCGCAAACCCCTCGAACAAGCGTTTTCTCAAAGTCCCCGCCCCTTTTTCGGCACCGCTGATAATTCAGTATACCACAGCGAAACGCGTCGTTGAAAATTCTCAGAAACAGATTGTTTTCAAAGTATTTTAAAATCCCTATTTGCACAGTGTAGCTAATTTCATTCAGAATCTCTTGGTATTACAGAATAGTAGTCTCTGTAGCGTAGCGATTTGGGATTTTCAAAAGCCGTTTTTATTACCGGCTCAA
>JAIRKI010000071.1 GCA_031260185.1 Synergistaceae bacterium
GACAGATAATCGTCAAGCCCGGTCGGTTTCTCCGCGCATGACGAGATGTCTGACAGTGTGGCATCTGAACCATATTTGCTTTGGCTTTCGGGCATTACGCGTGCGCTCTCTCTTATGACCGGGGGAGTATGGGTTTTTTCGTCATCCGCTATCCCTGCCGGCTTGTTTACGAAATTACCCAATACTTTATATATCGTATCCGATACTAATTTATTGCCTTTATGTCCCCAATGCGCATGATCGAAAAATATTTCGCCGAACTCATGAGGTCTGTCAAACGCGGACGATATATCGCAAAATAAAACGCTGCCCGAATCGTCCGAGTTGAAAAACTTCAAGCTGTTAATATCACTCACAAGAATAACGATATCCCTGCCGACAAACCTCTCTTGCATTATTCTCCGGAAATGATAGCATTGTCTCGTTACCTCCCACAGTCCGCAATTCACCACCCTGAACACTCTGCCCAAATGATTTGTGTTATCGTTCAGCGCTCTTTGCAGATGGCTCGGAGTCGTGTATTTGTCCTCCACGTGATAGCCTTGTGCCCAACAGGGTCCGTACATATAAATTGTGTTGTCGTATTTATCGGGGACATCGGTAGTTATTCTGCGGCCTCCCGCTACATTGCGATACAATCCCGTCGTGTCACGAATATAAACTGCGTCGTCTCGTTCAACAAGTTCTGATGACGCTATTTCATTATAATATTCTTCGGAATAATATTTGATATCGTCGTATAACTCATCAAGCACATTGGGAAATTTGTTCCGATAATTCGCAAAATATCCTCCGCAATACGCCATCAATTTTTCATACGCCGAAGGGTTTTTTATCCTCAACAGAATTTTAGTAGGCACGTCTATGAGAATGATTCGGGCGCCGCAACGGCGGACGTGCTCAATGGCCTCATTCATGCGGTCGATGAGATCGATTTCAATTATCAAATCATTGTCCAGCGACAGCACATCGCAACCAATCCGGCGTTTTATCCTTTGCTCGACGTTCACCGAATCCGCTTGCGTAAACAACGGCGTCAGCACAACCGCGTCGATACGATAGGAAGCGTTCAATTTTTCAAGCGGAATCACCTCGAGGTCGTAGGGAAACATCGGCTCAGCTTCACGGTCGATTATCACCGTCACATTGATATCGCTGCCGAGTAACTCTTCGTATAAGAGCGTCCCCATCGTCCCGCCGCCATATATGGCGATGTCCCTGTATCCCATTTTCAACAGCAAGTCGCCCGCCTTATACCTGCTGTTGAAACGCTTCCACTTCAGCAGAAGCGGAATGTATCGCTCGTTAATCGGCATATCGCGCGCCGGAATTTTCATTTTAGGTCACCTCGAACATCAATCTCATGACACCTGTTGTATAAGCAGATGCTTTAGCTATCCTGACGTACTGTTATACTCGCAAACGGAAACATTCCTGTAGGAACAGGCCAAGACGGAGCGCGCTCAAAGCGCGGGAATAGCGCTCGTGATCGCGGGTTCGGTGTCCGTCAGCCTGTGACGTCGATTTTGCGGCTCGGGCCGGTTTGACGCGGGATATTGATTTCGCGGGCGGCGTCTATTTCACGGTCCGGCGGCAACGGCGCCGGCATGACTACCGGCAGCCCCCGCACGATCGACACCACCGCGTCATGAATTGTGTCCAGCGTTTCCGGCGACAGGTATTCCTTCTCCGCCGGGGGGCGCGTCTCCCCTTTCATCGCGTACCAGCCATCCAGTATGGATTCTACGCTGTCCATGAACTCCACCGACGCCTCCGCGAACTTGCGCTCGTAATACTCCGCCAAATCCCGGTTATTGTTGGATCTCGCGGTATCTATCCTGTTGGTGAGCGTATCGAGCCTCACTATGAGTTTGTCGGTATTCAGTGCCGAGTTCCTTATCCGCTCCTCCGCTCCGTCGCTGAACGCCATCAAATCGCCTCCCCTTTGACGAATTTCATGATATCCTCCGCGATCTTTCCCGAGGCTCCCCTTTCGTGGGTGTATTCCAGGAAAGCACGCGAGATCTCCTTTAACTTTTCGGGCGATTCGAGAAGCCCTATAGCCATGCGCGCCACCACGCTCGGGCCGAAAATACCCCTTATTTCAGGTGCTATCATCTGTCCGGCGATTTTATTCGGCAGCGACAGAACGCTCGTCGTCTCGTTCATTCTTTTGATATAGGCCCGCTTCAAACGCCTGAACCCGGGAAAAGCGGGCGGAATGATCCCCATAAGCCCGTCGACTGGAAATTCGTCCGCCCTGTCGAGCGGCAACGCCATTATGAACGGGACGAACAGCGCCGCCGCCTGCAGATTATTCGTGCCCGGCACCGCGAGAGCCAGCGTCGCGCAATTCAGGACTTCGAGCGTCATATTCCTGACTATGAGGGCGGCGCGTCCCGGCGCGATGTCCATCTCCCTGACCCTGCTTTCTCCCCTCCAGCTTATCCTCGAATCGGCGAGGGTTTTTTGAATCAAATCCTCCCGCACGGTGGAAGCGAGAGGAAAAATTACGCGCAAATCGGGGAAACGCGCGGCGACGATTTGCGAAACCCGAACGAACAGAGTGAGGCTTCCCGTGTACTCGATGGGCCTGCTGCCGGTGAGACAGACCATCACGGGGACGTCGGAGGGAATCCCCAGAAATCCCCTCGTCTCCTCCTCCGTTTGGTTCACGACCACGCTGTCGAGCGCGAGATTGCCCACTATCCTGTATTTCCGTTCGCCGACTCCCCCGCTTTCAAAACGCTCCGCCGATTTGACGTCGGGCACAAAATACCTGTCGACGAAAAATTTCCACCTGGGACGGGAAGCGTAAACCCACAATGGACACTTCATCCTTTTCGACAGGTAGACCGAGAAAGCCACGTCTCCCCCGAGATGCAGCAGGAGCCGTTTGAGGGCGATGCCGCCTGATTCTTTTATCAATTCCATCGCGCGCCCCAGGGTCAGGCATCTGTCCGCGCCGCTCTCCGAAGCGAGCGCCATTTCCGCGCCGCTCGCGTACTGGCAGGGCAAAATTATTATCGTTATCACGCACCGCCGTATCTTCGCTCGCAATTCCCTAATGACGGGAACCGCCCATCCCGAAATTTCCCCCGGAGAATTCGCCGTTATGAAAATATCTACAGGATCAAAACCTTGGGGCTCCGCCCCAAACCCGGCAAGGGGCGAGCCCCTTGACCCCCTTTCATAAATTTTTCTTTCACCCGAAGGATGAAAGAAAAATTTTGAAGAGGGTGCAGGGAGCTTGCTCCCTGCCGGGTTTGGGGCGGAGCCCGAGGTTTTGATCCTGTACGATCGCGTTTTCATCGCGGCCAGTGAGGGTTGAGTTTTCGCTCATCGCCCAAAACGGTTGCCGGCCCGTGCCCCGGATAGACGGCGAGCGATTCGGGGAGCGATTCCAGTTTTTTGAGGGATTCGGCGAGTGCGGCCTCGTCTCCGCCTGGCAGATCGGTTCGCCCGACGTCGCGGGCAAACAGCGTGTCGCCCGAGACGAGCAGGTCGTCGGTTCCTTCCGTGGCATGGAAACAGCAGCTTCCTCGCGTGTGTCCGGGAGTATGGATCACTTCGATTTTCATGCCGCCGAACCGTATGACGTCGCCGTCCGAGAGAAGCGAATCGGCCGCTTCGAACTCGTAGGCGCGTCCCATCATCACCGACAGATTTTTCGACGCGCTCACGAGGCAGCCGGCATCCTCGGTGTGGACGCAAACACCATCGGCCGCTGACGCCCTTATCTCTCCCAATCCCATGATATGATCGCCGTGGCCGTGCGTCAGCATCACGCGCGAGAGGCGCAGGCCGTTTCGTTCGATATACGCGGTCACTTCTTTCATGGGGCCGCCGGGATCGACGACGACGGCGGCGCGCCGTTTGTCCGATATCACATAACAGTTGGTACAGAGTCCGCCAACCTGAAAACATTCGATTTTCACGCTCAAAAACCTCCGTCATTCGCGCGGCGTATCCGCCGCCGTGTCCGGGATTGGATTCCGCCGCCTGGCGTCAGCCTAATCCCGCGTTGTCTCTATCATTCCGCGGATGAGATTGATCCGGGCTATTATCCGATAGAGATGTTCGAGATCCCACACCAGAATTTCTATGACGAATCTCGTCCTTATTCCGTTTACGACCGTGCCCCTGATATTGACGATGGAACCGTCCGTCTGGCTGATGGCGGTTCCGAGGTCGGCGAATACGCCTACCCTGTCGTTCGCCTCCACTTTTATCCGCGCGGTGTAGCGCGTTTCATGTTTTGCCCCCCATACTACCGGGACTTTTTTATCGTCTTTGACCTTTTCGGCGTTGGAGCAATCGTGCCTGTGTATGGTGATCCCCCTGGTATGGGTGACGCATCCCGTTATCCTGTCGCCGGGAATCGGACAGCAGCAGAGCGCGAGAGACACGAGCACCCCATCCGCGCCTTCCACGACCACGGCGGACTCGGATTCTCTCGTCTGTTTGACGGTCTTTCGCGGCTGAGACACTTCAGTGTCCTTCGACGCCAGGATATCCGCGCGCGTCATCACTCCGTGCGCGGTGTGATGGCCCGTCCCTATCGCGACAACCAGGTCTTCGACCCCGTTGATTCCCAAATCCGACGCCACTCTGCTCAAGAGATGCGAAAAGCTGTCGACGGCGCGGCCTTCGTTGGGATATAGGCGCTGTATCTCGTGATCGAGCAGTTCCCTGCCGCGATCTATTTTTTCCTCCCGCTCCGCCCTGTCGATCTGTCTGAAATATGATTTTATCTTGTTGCGCGTCCTGTTCGCCTTGGCGATTTTGAGCCAGTCGCGCGACGGCTTGCCCTGAGGTGACGTCAGTATCCGAACGTAGTCCCCGTTGCGGAGGGTATAGTCCATCGGCACTATCTTCCCGTGAACCGTCGCGCCGATGCACTTGTGACCGACTTCGGTATGCACGGCATACGCGAAATCTATCGGCGTGGAGCCCTCCGGAAGCGCGATTACCTTGCCCCGCGGCGTGAAAACGAAGACTTCCGCGGAGAGTACGTCCGTTTTGAGGTTGCTGAGAAATTCCGCCGGCGCCTCCCCCTGTCCCTCGAGCGCCTGGCGTATCCACGCGAGCCTTTTGTCTGTCTCGCTCATGTCGCCGCCGCGTCTGTGTTTCTCTTTATATTGCCAGTGCGCCGCGATCCCGTACTCGGCCATTTCGTGCATCTCCCGGGTGCGTATCTGGACTTCAAGGGGATTTCCCCCCGGCCCCACCACGGTCGAATGTAACGATTGATACATATTTCCCTTGGGGTTGGCGATGTAGTCGTCGAACTGCCCCGGTATGGGTTTCCAGAGCGTATGCACGATTCCAAGCACTTGATAGCACTCGGAAAGAGCGTTCACGATGACCCGCATGGCAAGCAGGTCATAAATCTGCTCCAGCGAAAGATTTTTTCGGTTCATCTTCTCGAAAATGCTGTAATAATGTTTCGGACGCCCCAGAATTTCCGCCTCGACGCTCTCCTCAGCGAGGCGTTCGCGCAATATTTCCATGCCTTTTTTTATGACCGTCTCGCTCTCGGGCAGTTTTTTGCGCACGCGGCGCCGGATGTCGTAATACGTTTCAGGATCTATGACCTTGAAGGCCATGTCCTCGAGTTCGCGTTTGATGTGGTAAATTCCGAGGCGGTGCGCGAGGGGGGCGTAAATTTCGAGGGTTTCGTGCGCTATGGCTATCTGCTTTTCACGTCTGTGCCCGGTGATCGTGCTCATGTTGTGGAGCCGGTCGGCCAGTTTTATCAGGACGACCCTGATGTCCTTCGCCATGACCAGGAACATCTTGCGCAGGTTTTCGGCCTGATATTCCTCGACCGTCCTGAATTGAATCTTTCCCAGTTTGGTGACGCCGTCCACCAATACCATGACGTCGCCGCCGAATTTGAGCCGCAGTTCCTCCGGCGTCACGGCCGTGTCCTCCAGGACATCGTGGAGAAGCGCCGCCCCGAGCGTCTGCGCGTCCATCTGCATGTCCGAGAGCACGCCCGCCGCCCCGAGCGTGTGGACTATATAGGGGTCGTCATTGCGGCGAAGCTGCGTGCCGTGGCTCGTCGCGGCGAACACGAAAGCCTCCCCCACCTGCGTCAATTCTTCTTTCTGGAGGTATCTCGACGCCCTCCACCATAATTCCTGCCACGCCCTTCGCACATTCGCGACCCTCTGTTCGGGAGGAATGCGGCCGATATAACTTTCCATGAGGGCCCTCGACGGCCGGTCAACTCCCGTCGTTTTCAGGGACGCGGGTTCGCGGGGAGATTTCTCTTCGGTTTTGGCGGCGATTTTTTCGGTTTCCGCGGAGTCAGGCGGCATTCACGACCACTTTCTCCAACACCAGTTGAAGGCTCTCGCAGTTCCTCCAGAAATTCACCCTGGGCCGATATACCCATCCCGAAGGCGCGCAATCTTCTTTCAGAATGTGTTCCGCCGAAAATCCGAGCAGCTCTCCCCCATCGACGAAAATTTTGACGTGATTGCCTTTCCTGCCCAGCGGCTCCGCGCAAATATCCCCGCTGTGCGAACAATAAAGTCTCGGATAAGGGTTGTCCACGCCGAAAGGCCCCAGAGTTTCGGCCTCCCTCCAGAAATCGAGGCTGAGCTTTCCGGGCGACCAGCGGAGGATATCCTCTTTTTCGGTGACGCGTTCCGCGTGTGAGAGCATATCCTCCAGTTTTTCGCGGACAGCGCGCCATTTTTCGACCGATACGCTGAAGCCCGCCGCCATTTTGTGTCCTCCCCAACTGGCGAGTTCCCCGGATATGGACGACAATATCGCTTCCGCGTCGACGCCCGGCGGCACGCGCAGAGTGCCGCGTATCACGTCAGGACGGGCGGGCGCCGCCAAAACCACCGGAGCGTCCCTGGAACAGCAAACCTGGCTCGCCACGCTCGAAAGAACGCCGGCGGGCCAATCCTCCCCGAACATCACATGCCTGTCTTTGGTTTCGGAGCGGCGCCTTTCGACGTCGCACAGTATTTTGGCGGACATGTCGCGTCTCCGCTTGTTCAGGTCTATCAGATATTGAACGTCGTCCAATATATCTTTTTTGGGAAAGAAAATTTTCATGGATCTGTCCGCTATATCGAGCCGGCCGGCCGCGTTGAGGCATGGGATTATTCTCATCGACAGCGTATCCGTGTCGAGCGACTGGCTTTCCAGTTCGACGCCGCGCATCAAAGCTCGCAAACCCGGGCGCGCGAGGTTTTTCATGACGCGCAGACCCTCGCGCACTATCGCCCTGTTCACTGGGCTCGACATGGGGACGCAATCCGCGACGGTCGCCAAAGCCGGCAGGTCGAGATTTCTCAGGAGCCATTCGCTGGGAGCTATTTCATTTTTCCACGCCCAACTCCATACGACGCCGGCGGCGCAAAGTTTTTTCGCGAGTTCGTTGCCGTCCACATGAGGATTTATCAGCGCGTCCGCGCCGGCTAGTTCCCCGCGGGCGATATGATGGTCGAAAACCAGCACGGGAATACCGTATTTTCGGGCGGTGTCAACCGCCTCGACATTTTGTGTCCCGCAGTCTACCACGACGAGCAAGTCGCACTTGCGGCCGGATTCGGCGATCGTCTTGACTACGTCCTGATGAAAACCGTATCCCAAATTATAACGATGCGGTATGTAATATCTGACGCGCGCGCCTTTCAGAAGAGCGAGTTCAAGCATGAAAGCCGTGGCCGATATTCCGTCCACGTCGTAATCACCGTAAACTACGACGCTGCTTTCGCTCGAAACCGACGACCACATTCGCGCGGCCGCGGCTGATCCGTTGCCGATATCCATCTGACCCATCCAGTAATCCAATTCGGGTTTCATCCAACGTCTCGCTTCCGCCGCCGGCATCCCCGGCTTGACGCCCCGCATGGAGAGAAGCGAAGCCGTAAAAACGGAACAGTTGACTTCCCTCGCGACGCCGCGGGCCGAATCGTCAGGCTCCCATACGCGCAGCCTCTCTTCAGGACAGGAAGTGATCAAATTTCGGATTTCTCCTTGTCTTTGTTTCCCGCCGCCGCGGCGTCATATTCTTCCCCGGCGGGTTCCGGCATTGAGCGTGAAAATATATTTTCCGCCGCCGCGTCACGTTCGGCCTCGGTGTTTTTTTCATGTTTGACGTCTTCTCCGCGGTCGTTCCAGCCGAAACCCCGGAGCGTCGCGAGAAGGGATGTCCGCTCGTCTTCGAGTTGTGTGACGCGTTTTGTCAATTCTTTCGTTTTTTTCCTGTTTTTGATATACACTTCCATTGACGCGCAAAGGGATATGATCCACATTATGAGAACGCCCAAAGCGAAAACGATTATCTCCCATATCCCCTGGCGGAGAGTCATCCGCAAGTCGAGGAATTTTATCGTTATTTCGTCCGTATTGGACAGCGCGTAGACAGCCGACAAAATCATGGCCACGGCGATTCCGACGATATAACTTTTCATCCGCGCGGCACTCCCCTTTCATTATTCAAATTATTTTGGATTATAGCATAATAACGTTCCGCAATGGGCGTGCATGGCGGGGGCGAATAATTACGCGCGGCGGCTCTTACGGAAGCGGCGCGTCACGAAAAAAATTTTGACAAATCTTCGCCAAGATATATTGACTTTTTTAGAAAAGCGTTATATCATATGATTAATCAGCAAAGGTCAATCATAACTCAACAAGAGGAGGAGATATGACATGTTCGCATTGACACCTTTCAGAAACAGTCTCGTTTCAACCGGCCGCCGCGGTTCCTTGACGGATATCGACGATATTTTCAACCGGCTGCTGTGGGCGCCTGACGCGTCGGTGAGCGGAAGATTCAGCGACTTCGACATGTACGAGAAGGACGGCTCGCTCCGCATATCTATCGAGGCGCCGGGCGTGAATCCCGATGAGGTCGAAATCAGGATATCGAAGGATCGTGTTCAGCTCAAGTCAAAGAACGACGGCGATCGGAAAAAAGACGGCGCCGACGACGGCAAGACCTGGTACAGCAGAAAATCCGCGTCCTCGTTCAACTACGAGCTGTCCCTGCCATTCGAGATAGACACCGAAAAAGCGGATGCTTCCTTCGAGAACGGCATAATCTCGATAGTGGCCCCGAGGCTCATGATTTCCGAAAGCCGCGTGCTCTCGCTGAAAAAAAGCTGAAAAAAGGGTAACAGCGTCCCATATAAGAAGCGCCCCTCCGGACACGGAAGGGCGCCTCTTAGGGTGCCCGGCATGTGCGATAACTTGGAGGTGAAAGTCCTCTGCAGACTTGGCAGCAGGAACTGTTAGCTGAAGGCAAGGGTGTCCGTTGTGAGGCGGAATCTGGTGAAGAAACTAAGCGACCAACACAGCTCGTTCCTCGCTGGTTGTCTGCTTACGAAGGAAGCCGGAGGCAAACCCTCGGTCTGACGAACAGAAACCACATATAAGGCATTTGCGGGACGGACAAGCTTGCCAAACAAAGTGAAGTCCAATACTGCCCGAATCCCATAGTGTAAATGTGGCAGATGTATGAGGGGAAGGTTATCGCGCTTACCCGGGGAGGTCTCACAGGCAGACGGAAACGGAGTATGAAGTCTGTAGTAACAACGAACTGTGAGAAGTCAGCAGAAGCCATAGTACCGAGTAATCGGGAAGGGCAGAACAGTGGTGGTTCTCAGAAGTTCGGGAGGCGAGACATCGCGATGAAGGCAGAAAACCGCAACGAAGCGGGCTGTTCCTGTGAGGGCAGGTTGGAAACCGAGAGCGGCAGGGGAGCGCGGAGCGATGCTTCTCTGAAACGGGCGGATGAGAACGGCGCGGTATCGTTGCTCGCTGAAGTTCTCGAAAGACAAAACCTGAACAGGGCATATAAGCGAGTAAAGAAGAACGGCGGAGAGCCGGGAATCGACGGAATGACGACAGACGAGCTTCCGGAATACCTGAAAAGCAACGGCGGTGAACTCGTCGCGGGAATATCACAGGGCAGTTATCGACCTCAGCCCGTCAGGAGAGTT
>JAIRKI010000001.1 GCA_031260185.1 Synergistaceae bacterium
AAAATCTTGGGCAAATATGAAATGCGCTTTGGATTGATACGATTCCTACTTGTAAAGATGTGTCGGCGGCGGTTTATCAGTATTTTGGTGCTAATACTTTTTAAGCTAAAATACTATACCTGTTTATACCCATCCCGGACATACTCCTTTCCCGAGACACACATGACATAACTTTTTCGGTTCTCTTCCAACCACATCCGAATTGCCCGATAATCCCCCGCGCTGAACCGTCCGCGGTATAGAAACCGCTGTATCGCGTACGGCGTCTCATTGCCAAGATACTCCGCAAGCTGCCAGCCGTTTTTTCGTTCGGCTGTCCCAAGCAATCCCTTTATGTAGTTTTGAGCCATTCTAAATCCGGATTCACCGGCGAACGCCCTTCCTAACCGTCCTATCAGATCATTATATTCTCTCTCTATTTCACGTTCGTTTATCTCCATTTCTATCACCCGTTTTTATTTTAGCTCTTTTGGGTGAATTTTACAGCTGTAATACTAACTATAATCTTTGTTTCTCGCTATTTAACTGTTAAACTCGGGGGCGGAGCCCGCGGGTTTGGGTCGTCACGCGCCGAACGAGCCAAACACGCGCGCGTGATATAATTTATACCGGAACGGCGCTTTGGGTACGTTATACAAAATACAAAAAAACAAGGGAGGCGCGCGCGCTGAACTGTTTATGTCCGTGTTCGCCGGCGTATTCCGGAAATCGCTCCGTGAAACTGTATGTGTCGCCATTTTTGGCGTTTTTGGCGGGCGCGGCAATATTGTCGCTTACGCTCTCGTATTCCGCGCCGAAGGGTTACGCTCTTGAAATCGTGAACCAAAAGAGCGACCGTCACGTAAAGGCGGCCGAGACCGGCGTGTTTTTCGTTCCGGCCCCCGGGCTCACTTTGGCGGACTCTTTGGGCGGATTCGAGTCCAGGGAACGGAACATTCAGGTTATCGTCGCGAATTTCGGCGCGCCTTTGAGTGAAATAGCGAAGGGTTTTACGGAAGAAACCTTCAGGGCAATGGGAATGGATATGAAATCGAGGGGAGAATTCACCGTCAACGGGACGCGGGCGTTTCTGTTCAAGGTTTTGCACCCGAACGGCGGCACAAACTGGGGCAAATGGATAATGCTCGCCGAAAACGGGGACAATACGCTCACTGTGAACGCCGTGTTTGTCAGCGGCGACGCCTCGGCCGCGAGCGATCTCGAAGCCATGCTGAAGAGCGTCTACATGGAGGCTCCGCGGCCGGTTTTCGCGAACCCTCCGGGCGGGATTTCGGAGCGGCCCGTTTCTGAATACGTTTCGATGAAACCTCCCGACCCGAACGCCCGTTCGGATGAAGCGCCGCCTCAGTCCGCCGCGAAGGGGAGCGACGCCGTATCTCCCGATAAACCCGTTCAAAAGACAAAGGCGCGGATCGTCACCGAAGACGGAATCATATCGGCGGAAGACGTCCCGACAGGGACGCCTGACGGCGAATGATGTCCGTGTCGCCCGCGAACGAAGAAAAACCGATGACGCGAGGTGAGTTGCGCCGATGACGGGGAAATTGAGGGCGCTTTTGCCGTTGGCCGTTTTCGTTCTGTGCGGCGCCGCTCACGCGGGCGCGCCCATTTACAAAAACAATGTGCTGACCGCGTCGCACGTGACGGTCGCTGGAACTCACGCCGCCGTCGTCCCGCCGGGAAAAGCGGTTTTGTCGGAGACTTTCAGGGGATTCGAGTTTCCCGACGGCAGAGGCAGGATCGAAATTTCAGAAAGCGACGGAACCCCGTACCGCGAGTTCGGGGGCTCTCTCACGCCGGAAGGTCTCGAGTCGCTTCGCGTTTCATACCGTGACAAAAGCCCGGTCGTCCTGAACGGATCTCCAGCCGTGCTGGTCGAGGGAACTTCGGCGGCGGACGCGGGCACGGGGGTTTTTCTGCTGATTCTGGGGGACGATCGCGTGACAGTCCGCATATACGGTTTTTATCCGGACGGGGATGAACCGGCCGCGAGCGCGGTGAAAAATTCCCTGCTGAGCTGTATTTTCAATCCCGGGCGCGTCGGGAAAATATCCGCCGGATACACGCTCTCGGCGGAGGGAACGTCGCTGAAATTCGCGGACGAAGTGGGATCGGCCAGATATTTCACGCTTGACGGCAAACCTTTGAGCGATGCCGCGCAAACCGCTTTTTTCACCGGCGTCACGGCCGACGGCGTCGTCCCGGAGAAGGCGAGGAACGCCTACGCGAAAGCGGCCATGAAAAAGTATCTGTCCGCGTACAAACACACCTCGGTTTCGGAACGTTCGGTGAGTTACGGCGGTCTGCGGGGAATCGAGACGATCGCGGAATTTGACGGCGCTCCGCGGCGCGTTCGCACTTCCGCCAAAGCTAACGTCAAGAGAGCTAGAAAGGGCAAGGCCTACCAAGTAGTGCTGTTCGACGGGGACGACGGTAAAATTTATATTTTCAGCGGGTTGGCGGTATATGACGCCGACTCCTATATATCCCAGTTCGCGAGAATTTCGTCGACATTTGCCAAAGGCGGGCAGAGCGGAATATAATACATTATGACGCGCCGCGAAAAAAAGCCAGACACTGAAGAAATATTGAAACTCATTTACGAGATGATGCTTTCCCCGAAATTCCCCGAGATTCCGGCGGAATTGGAAGGGATGGGGCGTTTTGCCGAAATCGCGGCTTACATACGGGCGTTTCGTGACTGCGCGCGTCGTTTCGCCCGCGGCGACCTGTCATGTGAATTGAAAGGCCATGGTTTCCTGATGGAATGTTTCAGGGAATTTCAAACCAATCTCAGGCTTTTCGACGACGAGATAAGAAAACAGGCCACCCTTGACCAGTTGACCAAACTGCCCAACAGGTATCTTTATAAAGACCGTCTTTCGCAGAATATGGTCATGGCGAAACGAAACGCCGCCTCTCTCGTGCTGATTCTGTGGGATCTGGACGGTTTCAAGCCGGTGAACGACACTTACGGACATCTCGCCGGGGACAGGCTTCTCGTGGCCGTGGCGGAACTGATGCGATCGTCCCTTCGCGAAACCGATACGCTCGCGCGTTTCGGGGGAGACGAATTCGTCATGCTGATCCCCGGTTACCCAGGTCACGAGGAGGAAGTGGCGAATCTCACCACGTCGAGAGTTTTCGGCGCCCTGCGCGAACCTGTCGGTATCGGCGTCGGCGAGGAAAAAGTCACGATAGGAGCGAGCTGCGGAATCAGTTTTTTCCCGAGACACACAAACGACGGGGAAATTCTCTTCAACCTGGCCGACAAAGCCCTCTACGAAGCCAAAAAATCCGGCAAAAACACTGCCGTGGTGTGGAACGGCGGAAAATTGGGGCGGCAAAAGGCCGGTTCCCCCAAAAAACAGGGCGGATAAATCCTTCATGCAAACAAGTGTGGAATATAGTCTCCGCCGTGAGTTCGAGTCAGCCGGAAAACGGCAGGGATGGTGGGACGCCGGCGGAATGCTTGTCGCGTGCTCGGGCGGCGGGGATTCCATGGCGCTGTTGTCATTGGCCCGCATGTCGTTCAAGGGACGCGTAGTCGCGGCTCATTTGGAACACGGGCTGAGGGGTGAAGCCTCCGCCGCGGACGCGATGTTCGTGGAGGAACACTGCCGAACGCGCGGGATCGTCTGTCACGTGAGGCGCGTGAATGTGGCGGAGAGCCGCGTGAAGGGCGAATCCGTCGAGACGGCGGGGCGGAGGATGAGATACGAGTTTTTCGAGGAGATACGCCGCGCCGAAAACCTGCCCTTCGTGGTGACCGCGCATAACGCCGAAGACGTCGCCGAGACTTTGGCGCACCGTTTTTTCAGGGGAACCGGCGTCGCCGGGTTGTCGGGAATAACGGGTCTTCGCGGACACATAGCGCGCCCTCTCGTGAGATGCGGCCGCGACGAGTTGCGGGCGTTTCTGCGGGAGCGCGGCATCCCGTGGAGAGAGGACGAGACCAACGCCTCAAACCGCTACACGCGGAACAGAATACGCAACGAACTCATGCCCTGGGTGCGTTCAAACATAAACGGTGCGGCCGACCGCTCCCTTTTGGGCCTCGCGGACGAATGCGCGGAATTGTCTGGGCGTCTCGCGTCGGAGGCGGCGGTATTTTTACGCCTCGTCGCGAGAGACCATCCTTTCGCCCTCGCCGCGTGGGACGCGCCCGCGGCGAGACGCCTGCCTGATACTCAGATGGCCGAGGTCTTGAGATTGCAGGGGGCGTTGCTCGGTCTGCCCGTGCCGGACAGACACGGAACACTGGAACTCGGCGGTCTCATCCGGCGCGGCGCGCGGGCGCGTTTTCAGTGGGCGGGGAACGTGGAGGTATGCTGCGACAAGTCGCTTCTGGGCTGGCTAACCCGCGATATGCTCACGTCACCGCCGGAGGCGCGCGCGGTTTTGAGCGAAGCGGCGCCGGCGTCGCTCCGATGGGGCCCGTGGACATTGACATCCCGTCTCGTCCGGCGCGCCGACGCGAATTACCGCGCGCGAGGCGTATCGAGAGGGCTCATGATTTCCCGTGACAATCGCGGAATTATTTCGGTTTCGGGCGCCAATAATTTTATTGGAATTATTGGAAAAAATAAAAATAATTTTCATGTTAAAATTCCATGGTGGAGCGCCCGCCTGACGCCGTTCATATCGTGGGAAAGCGAAAACTCCTCGGCGGATTGGCTGCCAGGGACGCGCGAAGAGGTGCGCGGCGACGGCGATTATGCTATTATTGCCGATGTCAGCGCGAACGTTACGTAACGGCGTCGAGGGGGATATATACTTTGGACGAAACCGGCGATTACGAACTCGATCACATAATGCTCACGCGCGGCGCAATCAGCGAACGGATATCGGAACTTGCCGCCTCCATTTCCGGGGAATACGGGGGCGGGGAATTGATTTTCACCGGGGTGCTGAAGGGCGCCGTCATTTTCATGTCGGATCTGGTACGCTCGCTCGATCGGTCGGTGGACGCGAGGATGGATTTCATCGCCGTGTCTTCCTACGGAAACGCGTCGGCTTCGAGCGGTGCGGTGAAAATGATCAAGGACATGGATACCTGCATCGAGGGTAAAAATGTAATATTGGTGGAAGATATAATGGATACCGGCCTCACACTGTCGTATCTGAAGGATACGCTCACGGCGCGCGGTCCTGAAACGCTCAGAACCTGCGTGCTTTTGGAAAAGCCGGACCGCAAAAAGGTCGATTCGATCCTGGACTACAGGGGATTCACCATACCAGACGAATTTGTCGTGGGCTACGGATTGGATTACGCCGGAAAATGGCGCAACTTGCCCGATATTTGGTGCGTGACTAAGCGCTGACGTCAGAAGGAGGATCGTTCATTTGGGCAAACTCGCGAAAAATTTGGGGATATATTTGGTACTGATAGTCCTCGTAGTAGGTCTCGTCAACGTATTTCTTTCCGCCGACCGGACTCCGAAGGAGGAATCGCCCATAACGTACAGTGAACTTCTGCGCGACGCCGGCAGCGGGAGAATCGCCAGAATCGTGATAGACGAAGGGGTGATAAGAGGCATCTATTCCGACGGCAGGGAGTTTCGCTCGTACGCCGTTGGCGTCGGGGATCTGGCTTACAGACTGGCGGAAATGGGCGTGAACGTGGAAGTCCTGCCTCCCCAAAAAACTCCCTGGTGGTCGAGCCTCATGACCTCTTTGTTTCCGACTCTGCTGCTCATAGGCGCGTGGATATTCATCCTCTACAACATGCAGGGCGGCGGCGGCAAGGTCATGAATTTCTCGAAGAGCAAGGCGAAACTTTTCCTCGACAACCGCCCGAAGGTCACTTTCTCGGATGTGGCCGGCTGCGAAGAATCAAAAGAGGAACTGAAGGAAGTGGTGGAATTCCTGCGCGACCCCGGCCGGTTCGCGAAACTCGGCGCCAGGGTGCCGAGGGGAGTGCTTTTGCTGGGCTCTCCGGGCACTGGCAAGACGTTGCTTTCGAGGGCGGTCGCGGGCGAGGCCGACGTTCCCTTTTTCAGCATAAGCGGTTCGGACTTCGTGGAAATGTTTGTCGGCGTCGGCGCGGCCCGCGTGCGGGATCTCTTCGAGCAGGCGAGGCGTTATCAGCCCTGCATAGTTTTCATCGACGAGATAGACGCGGTCGGGCGTCAGCGCGGCGCGGGGCTCGGCGGCGGGCACGACGAGCGCGAGCAGACGCTGAACCAGCTGCTGGTCGAGATGGACGGCTTCGAGCCCGGCGGAGGGATAATACTGATAGCGGCGACCAACAGGCCAGATATCCTGGATCCCGCGTTGCTCCGCCCCGGACGCTTCGACAGGCAGGTTGTGGTCGACCGGCCCGACGTCAACGGACGCCTCGCCATCCTCAAAGTCCACGTGAAGGACAAAAAAACCGATCCCGCCGTCGATTTGGACGTCATCGCGCGCCGCACTCCCGGTTTTGTGGGCGCCGATCTCGCCAATGTCGTCAACGAGGCCGCGCTGCTTGCCGGGCGCAGAGCCAAGGAAGCGCTCGGGATGCCCGAGTTCGAGGAAGCCATAGACCGCGTAATGGCCGGCCCCGAACGAAAGAGCCGCGTGATCAGCAAAAAGGAACGCGAGATAATAGCGTATCACGAGGTTGGGCACGCCATAGTGGCGCGCATGATTCCCGGCTCCGACCCGGTGCACAAGATTTCAATCATTCCACGCGGGCACATGGCGCTCGGCTACACGCTCCAGGTTCCCGAGGAAGACAGATTTCTCGTGTCAAAGAGTGAACTGACGAACAGAATATGCGTACTCCTCGCCGGGCGCGTCACTGAAAGCATAAAGTTCGGCGACGTGACGAGCGGAGCGCGGAACGATCTCGAACGGGCCACCCAGACGGCGCGGCAGATGGTGACGGAGCTTGGAATGAGCGATCGTCTGGGCCCGGTCACGCTTGGAAAGAAACACCACGAAGTCTTTCTCGGGCGCGATATCATGGAGGACAGAAATTACAGCGAGGAGATAGCCTACGCCATAGACCAGGAAGTCCGCCGGATAATCGACGAGTGCATGGAACGGGTTCGGGGCATTCTGGATGAGAATTTCGGGAAAGTCGGGGAAATCGCGGCCATACTTCTCGAAAAAGAAATTCTCGAAGGCGCGGAATTCAACAAACTGCTCGGTTTTCCCGAAAAAGACGAAAACGCGGAAAAATCACCAAAATTTTTGAACGATCCGGAGTGTTGAAGTTTGAAACACACGCGAAGTAGTCAGGGTTAAAAAAGCGCGCAGAACATAAAAGAAGTCACAGAAATAACTGTAGCTTGACAACAGAATATAGCGGAGGTTCAAGTTTAAGATTAAGAGGCTAAGTCCTCTTCAGCGTCAAAGACAAGAAACCCGTGGCGTTTGACAAGAGCCAAAGCCTGCTTGACGGTGA
>JAIRKI010000019.1 GCA_031260185.1 Synergistaceae bacterium
CTTTGGAGGATCACTTGGTCGATGAGCTTTTTAAACTTGAAAACTCTCCGGAGATTACACGCTCCATTACCTCATGGCCTTGGATAATTAATGCCTTGTTGATTTAGAAATGGAATTAAAGGGGTCAAGGGGACGAGTCCCCTTGCGGGGTATGGGGCGGAGCCCCGTTGTTTTTCCCGCGGATTTGGCCGACAGCCGCGTGAATTATTTTCGCTTTAAGGAGATGTTATAGTATTTTAGCTTAAAAAGTATTAGCACCAAAATACTGATAAACCGCCGCCGACACATCTTCACAAGTAGGAATCGTATCAATCCAAAGCGCGTTTCATATTTGCCCAAGATTTTTCAATTGGGTTATAGTCAGGCGAATACGTTTGTATTTATTATGTTAATGCACTATATTAGATTGACGGTACCGGAAATTTCCGTCGTCATTCCTGTTTATAACGAGGAAGAAAGCCTTCCGTTCATGTTCGAACGTCTTTTCAAAGTTCTCGACGCGCTGGGAAATCCAGGCGAATCCCATTGAAATAGACGTCGATCACGAGGAGCGGAAGCAGGGGCGCTCCAAATACAGCCTGCTGCGGCTGATTCGCCTGAACTTCGACCTGATGACGGGGTTTTCCATGGCGCCGCTGCAAGCCGTGACCATGACCGGAATTCTTATTTCCATCCTGAGCTTTATATTCGCGGCGTTCATGTTCATTCGGCGTTTCGTGGTCGGCCCGGAGGCCGAGGGAGTGTTCACCCTGCTCGCAGTGCTTTTTCTGCTGATGGGCGTTACAATCTCCTGCATAGGCATCGAGGAAGAATATGTAGGCCGCGTTTATCAGGAGGTGCGGAGGCGTCCCCGCTACGTGGTGCGAAAAATTTACGAATCCGATGATGAAATTTCGGAGGAGGCAAGCCGATGAAAAAACGATGTGTAATTTTCGCCTACAGTTCCATCGGGTACGAGTGTTTGGAGGAGTTGCTCGCCCAGGGCCTGGACGCGGCGACTGTCTTCACGCACGAGGACGACCCCGGCGAGGAGAAATGGTTCCGGTCTGTCCGCGAACTCGCCGAGGAAAACCGCATACCGGCCCTCGTCCCCGAAAAACCGGGCGAAGCTGAAACGTCCCTGATTCGCGAAATCCGGCCCGACTTTGTTTTTTCGTTTTCGTACCGAAAGATAATACCGGTTTCGATTCTGAACCTGGCGCGGTCGGGCGCCTTCAACATGCATGGCGCCCTTCTGCCGAAATACCGCGGGCGCGCGTGCGTCAACTGGGCCGTGCTCAACGGCGAGAGCGAGACGGGCGTGACGCTGCACCACATGACGGCGCGCGTCGACGAGGGGCGTATTGTCGATCGCGAGGCGGTCCCGATAAATCCCGACGACACGGCCTACGACGTTTTCAAAAAATTGATCCCGGCCGCGAGAAAGACGCTGCGCCGCAACCTGCCGTCAATCCTGGCCGGAACCGCGCGCGGATATGAGCAGGACGAGTCGGCCGCGACATATTTCGGGCGCAGGCGTCCCGCGGACGGAGAGATAGATTGGCGGAAACCGGCGCGCGAGATATACAATCTCGCGCGCGCCGTCACGCATCCGTTTCCGGGCGCGTTTACGTTTTCGGACAGCAGAAAACTTTTCGTATGGGACGCTCGCCCCTGTGCCGGAGAGACGAACGCGCCCGGCACGGTCATCTCCTCGTCGCCCCTGATCGTTGGAACCGGAGACGGCGCGCTGAGGATCGACAGGGCTCAATGGGAGGGAGAGGCCGAATCGGATGGAGACGAACTTGGACTCGCGGCTGGCGCGGCGCTGACGAAAGGCGGCGGCGCGGCGTGAGATGTGAAGTCGCGATAAAAGTGGACGTCGATACGCTGAAGGGTTACACGGCCGGCGTTCCGAAAATTCTGGATATTCTGGGCCGCCGTAAAATAAAAGCGTCGTTTTTCTTTTCGATGGGGCCGGACAACTCGGGCAAGGCGATACGCCGCGTGTTCCGAAAGGGATTTCTGTCAAAAATGCTGCGCACCCGGGCGCCAAGCACCTACGGATTAAAGACGATGTTTTACGGCACGCTTTTGAAGGCTCCCATGATAGTCAGTTCCGTCCCGGATATTTTAAAGCGAGCTTCGAACGAAGGGCACGACTGCGGCATCCACTGCTGGGATCACGTCTTATGGCAGGACTGTCTGTACGGCATGTCGCGCGCGGAGTTCTCGAAGGCCATAGAGCTTTTTTCATGTGTGACGGGATACGCCCAGGGGAGCTGCGCCGCGCCAGGCTGGCAGGTGTCGCCCGACAGCCTGGCCGTTCAGGACGAATTGGGGTTCGGTCGCTGCGGCGACGCGAGGGGCGCCGCGCCGTTTCTGCCCCGCATGAACGGGGCGTCGTTCCGCGCCGTTCAGATTCCGACGACGCTGCCTACGTTGGACGAGGTATGGGGCGCCGACGGATTGAATTCTCAAAACGCCCCCGAAAGATATTTCAGTCTTTTAAAGCCGGGGCTGAATGTGCACACCGCCCACGCGGAAATGGAGGGCGGCGGCATGAGCGGCGTATTCGCCGGTTTTTTGGATCGCTGCGAGAGAGAGGGCGTCATATTCCCCACGCTCCGCGACGTGGCCGCCCGTCTCGCCGGAACGCCGGACGTGAAAACAGCGGACGTCGAAATGGGGGAAATTTCCGGCCGCGCCGGCAAAGTCGCGCTTCAGAGATAAAAAAACCGCGGGCGCCGCCCCGCAGGTTTGATCTTTCAGTTTGAGATAGGAGGAACTTGTTTTGAAATCTTTGTCTTACGGGCGTCAGTGGATTGACGAGGACGACATCGCCGAAGTCGTAAACGTCCTCAAAGGCGACTGGCTCAGCCAGGGGCCAACCGTCAAGCGATTCGAGGCGGCGCTGGCCGAATATATCGGCGCGCGCGAAGCGGTGGTGTTTTCCAGCGGGACGGCGGCGCTGCACGGAGCGGTCGCCGCCGCCGGGCTGCGCGAGGGCGACATAATGCTGACCACGCCCATGACCTTCGCGGCGACCGCGAACACCGCGCTCTATATGGGCGCCGAACCGGTTTTCGCCGACATCTCCGGGGATACGCTCTGCATGAGCCCGATCGAGGCAAAAATAAAACTCTCCGAATCGTCCCGAAAAATCAGGGTAATTCTTCCCGTCAGCTTCGCCGGCTATCCCTTCGACATCGGGCCTTTCAGGGCAATGGCGGACGAGTTCGGAGCGGTTTTGATAGAGGACGCCTGCCACTCGCTCGGGGGCGAGCGGGCCGGACGGGACGGCAGACCGCGAAAGGTGGGGCGCGACGCCGATATGACGGTATTCAGTTTTCATCCCGTGAAGCATATCACCACGGGAGAGGGAGGCGCGGTAGTAACCGACGGCGCGGAGTACGCCCGGCGGCTGCGCCTGTTTCGCAATCACGGCATCACGAGATCCGCCGGCGAATTCGAGGAAGAGGCCGAAGGGCCGTGGCACAACGAGATGCTGGCGTTGGGCTTCAATTACCGTTTGTCCGACATTCAATGCGCGCTGGGGCTGAGCCAGTTGAAACGTCTCGACATGTTCATCGGCAAACGGCGCGAACTGGCGGAGACGTACAGCTCGATGTTCGCCGGCGTTGAAGGCGTCTGTCTGCCGCCGTCGCTGGAGGGACACGCCCGGCATCTGTTTCCGATCCGCGTCGGAGCGGAAATCAGGGCCGCGCTGTTCGCGCATTTGGCTGAAAACGGCATCCGCTCGCAGGTTCACTATATTCCGGTACCGATGCACCCTTACTATAAAAGGCGTTTCGGATACAAAAAAGGCGACTTCCCGGAAGCGGAGCGTTACTACGAAAGAACTCTGTCCCTGCCGCTCTATCCGTCGATGGAGTTCGCGGATGTCGAAAGGGTTGTGGGCTGTATTAAAAATTTTTTTCGGAAAAATTGAGCGCGAACACATCTTCGCCGGGTCAATCCGAAAATATTCCTCTCGAAAAATTTCACAAATACCGATAATTATAGAGCGGTTCGGGGTGAGCGGAAGTTCTCTCAGAGATGCGTTCAATGTGACGGAGCCGCTTAGTCCGACAGAGAGCCATGCGCGACGCGGAGCGCGTGGCACAATAAAGGGGAGGCGCGTCGCGTGAGGGAAAAGATACGGAAATTGCTGCCTGAAATCGAGTGGATTCACGACTATGACCTGAGGGAGAAAGTTCTCGCCAGTTACGAGGACGCGTTGAACAGCGGAGGATGGACGCCGGAGGACATGGAGCGCATACCGTTCACGCTCCTGATCCCCGACTGCCCCGCGTCGTACCTGACGCACGTCCGCGGCGTCACCCGCATGGCGAAGCTCGCGATGGACGAGTTCAACACGCTCTACGCGACGGCGGAGGGCAAGTTCAAAATGGACAACGACACACTGGTCGCCGGCGCGCTTCTTCACGATGTCGGTAAACTCGTGGAGTACGAAAAAACGCCCGACGGCAAAACGGTGAAGTCGCAAATGGGCAAAGACCTGCGCCATCCGTTCTCGGGCACCGTGATAGCGCTTCGCAACGGATGCGCCACAGCGATAGGACATATCATAGCGAATCACGCCCACGAGGGCGACGGCACGCTCCGCAGCCCGGAAGGCGTGCTGGTGAACAAGGCCGATTTCATGAACTTCGAGAGCATCAAGAGTTTCCTCGGAATGAAGTAAAAACGCCGCGTGGGATGGGAGGCATTTACATGGGCAAGACTATGGTCATGAAGATAATGGAACGGGCCGCCCATAAGGAAGTTCACGCGGGCGAGCGCGTCTGGTGCGACATCGACCGGTCGACCGCGCGCGATTTCGGCGGCGCGAACTGCGCGCTGCAGTTCGACGAGATAACGGAGAACAGGGGACGCGTGTGGAACCCGGATAAAATCGCGTTCACCTTCGACCTTCAGGCGCCCTCGCACTCGGAGAAAGTGGCGAACAACCAGAAAATAATCCGCGAGTTTGCCAAACGCCAGGGCATTACGCGCGTCTATGACATCAATCACGGCATCGGCCAGCACGTGATGCTGGAGGACGGCATCGTCAAGCCGGGCGACGTGATACTGGGCACCGACAGCCACATGAACCTTCTGGGCGCGGTCGCCGCGTTTGCGACCGGCGTCGGCAACACCGACATCGCAGCCTCATGGCTCAACGGCACGAACTGGTTCCGCGTGCCCGAGACGATGAAGATAGAGATCAACGGCGAGTTCCCCCGCGGGGTGTCCATGCGCGACCTGCTGACCAAAATTGTCGGCGATCTGGGGGCGGGCGGCCTCGACTTCCTGGCCGCGGAATTTTGCGGGGACGCCATCGAGCGAAGCACCCTGGCCGAGCGCATAACGCTCTGTTCGATGGTCACGGAGATGAGCGGCAAGATAGGGCTGATCCTGCCCAACGGGCCTGTTCTCGAATGGCTCGCCGACAGGGCGGGCGGCGAGGTTCGCGAGCGCGTTGCAGCGATAAAACCCGACGATGACGCGCCGTACATTTCAGTTCTCAAGTACGACGTCTCGAAACTCGAACCGATGGCCTCGTGCCCGGACGCGCCCGACAACGTGAAGCCGGTGCGCGAGATAGCCGGGGTCAAAATTGATCAGGTTCACATAGGGAGCTGCACCAACGGCCGTTACGAGGATATCGCCGCGGCATACGACGTACTCGAGCGGGGCGGGTTCAGGACGGCCCCCGGAGTGCGCGTCATAATCACGCCGGCCACGACCGAGGTGATGAAGCGCTGCGCCAGGGAGGGCATGATCGAGAAATTCCTGGACGCGGGCATAGTGTTCACCAACCCGACGTGTTCGCTCTGCACCGCCGAGCACTACGGCGCGCTTCCGGGCGGCGACGTCGGGTGTTCCACCACCAACCGCAACTTCATCGGCAAGGTCGGCAAGGGCAGCCACACCTACCTGTTGAGCCCGATGACCGCTATGGCGACGGCGGTGCGCGGCGTCATAACCGATCCTCGCGAAATAGTCTGTAAGTAAGGGGGCCGATTCAAAATGGGAGAAACACTGAAAGGGCGCGCGTGGGTGTTCTCCGACGACGTGGACACCGATCTCATATACCACAATAAATATCTGGCCGAGACCGACCCCCGAAAAATGCCGCAATACTCATTCGAGTATTACCCCGGCAAGGAAAATTTCGCCAAAGAGATCAAGCCGGGCGATTTCGTCGTGGCGGGAAAGAATTTCGGATGCGGCTCCAGCCGCGAGCACGCGGTTTACTGTCTCAAGGAGGCGGGCGTTCCGGTCATACTGGCCGAGACCTGTTCGCGCATTTACTACCGCAACGCCGTTAACAACGGTTATCCCGTGCTGTTCGTCAAGGGACTGTCGGACGCGATCAAGGCCGGCAAAATAAAGGACGGGGACTCCCTCGAGGTTGAACTCGCCAACGGCTCCATAAAGGATGTCACGAGCGGCGAGACTTTCCGCGGAGACGCGGTGAGCGACCTCGAACGCGACATCATGGCCGCGGGCGGTCTGATCCCATATCTCAAATCGAAGAAAAAAGCAGGTGAACGCGATGGGTAAAACATTTGCCGAAAAAGCCCTCGGCCGCGCCGCGGGACATCCGGTAAGCGCCAACGAGGTCGTGACGGTCGAGCCGGACTTCTGCGTGAGCCACGACAATACGGGGCCCATTTCGCGCACGTTCAAAAAAATAGGCGTGAAACGCGTGTGGAAGCCCGAACGTCTGGTGGTGATACTCGACCACGGCGTGCCCGCGCCGTCGAGCGAACACGCGGTAAACCACAAGGAAGCGCGCGAATTCATGAAAGAGCAGAGCGCCCCCCACTTCTACGACGTATCGAGCGAGAGCGGCGTGTGCCACCAGAAATTCCCCGAGGATGGTTTCGCGCTGCCCGGCCAGATCGTGATAGGCAGCGACAGCCACACCTGCACCTACGGGGCGTTCGGGACGTTCGCCACCGGTATTGGCCGCACCGAGATGGCGGCCGCCTGGGCCACCGGCGGCATATGGCTCAAAGTACCGGAGAGCGTGAAGATAACCGCGACGGGCGCGCTGAAACCGGGCGTGTCGGCCAAGGATTTCATCCTCAAGGTCATCGGAGACGTCAAATCCGACGGCGCCGACTACATGAGCGTCGAGTTCCACGGCGACGGCATAGAGAACATGAGCGTCTCCGAGCGCATGACGCTCTGCAACATGGGGATAGAGATGGGCGCGAAAAACGCGGTCTGCGAGCCCGACCGAAAAGTCCTCGATTTTATCAATGGCAAAGAAAAATCGAGTGATTGGGAGATACTCTGGGCCGATCCCGACGCCGCGTATGCCCGCGAGCTGAAATACGACCTGGGCGGCATAGTCCCCGGCGTGGCTAAACCCCATACCGTCGACAACTACGCGCCGATCGGCGAGGTAAAAGGCCGGAAGATAGACCAGGTTTTCATTGGCACCTGCACCAACGGACGCCTCGACGACCTGAGGGCCGCCGCCGCGATACTGAAGGGGCGCAGGGTCGCGGTGCGCACGATAGTGATACCGGCGTCGTGGAATATCTACCGCGGGGCCATGCGCGACGGCACGCTCGACACACTGCTCGACGCCGGCTGTATAGTCTGCAATCCCGGCTGCGGCCCTTGCCTCGGGGCGCACATGGGCGCGCTCGCGCCCGGGGAAGTCTGCGTCAGCGCGGCGAACCGCAATTTCAAAGGACGCATGGGCGACAAGGAGAGTTTCATATACCTGGCGAGCCCGCGCACGACCGCCGCGAGCGCGCTCACCGGAGCGATAACCGACCCCAGGGAGGCGTAAAGGGATGAAAATAAAAGGACGTGTCTGGAAATACGGCGACGACGTGAACACCGACGTCATTTTCGCCGGAAAATACACTTACACGGTGAAGGAACGCTCCGAGATGGCGAAGCACGCGCTCGAGGATCTCGACCCCGACTTCGCCAAAAACGCGGCGCCGGGCGACATCATCGTCGCCGGCAAGAACTGGGGCTGCGGCTCCAGCCGCGAGCAGGCGGCGATCTGCCTCAAGAAGCGTGGCGTCGGCGCGATAATCGCGCGCGGCTTCGCCCGCATCCACTACCGCAACTGCCTCAACGAAGGGCTGCCCATAATCGTCAGCTCCGAAATTCAGGCGCTCGTCGAAAAGGGCGACGAAATCGAGATCGACTTCGGCACGGGAGAGATCACGGCCGGCGGCAAAAAAATCAAATTTCCGCCGTATCCCGAGTTCGTCCTGGGACTGGTGAACGACGGAGGCTTGATACCTCACGTTAAAAAATCGCTAAACCGCGGGGCTCCGCCCCGCAAGGGGACCGGTCCCCTTGACCACTTGCGCCGCCTTCGGTAGGGGACGGCGCTTTAAGAGGCTTGTCTGTCATGAATAAATTTATTTTATCAGATATCGTCACTCGGCGCGCCATAAAATCTTATGTCGTTCCCGATATAGGGCCTGATTTCGGCTTTGTTGCCGTAAAATGTTCCGTTCACTTCCGATTTGCCCGCAAAGCCTCCGGTAGACACGATAACGCCTGTCGTACCCGTAGCGCTCACCGAGCCTCCCGTTACCCGGCAATTGTTTACATGGCCCTCGTTAGCAGGCGAGCCGTTGACGCCGATAAAACATCCCGCCGAACCGTCACCGTCCTCCCCGGCGGAGAATAACTCCACAGCGACATCTTTAACAGAGCAGTTGAGCAATTTCCCGCCGCCGGAGTTCTCACCAGCGAAACCGCCGACCGCTCCGCCGTTACCGCTGACGGAACGCCCGCTTATGATTCCTCTTGTCACCGAACACCTTGTTATCGTTCCGCCGTAATTGGCGCCGACAAAGCCACCGGTCGTATTGGTCGGGACCGAGACACCCGCTACGGATACATTGCGCAGGTTGACGTCACGAACTTCCCCGCCCTTAACGACGCCGAAGAATCCGAACTGTCCCTCGCTCTCCGACGCCCTCTGTATGACGATATTTGATATCACGTACCCGTTACCGTCAAAAGTACCTTTAAATGTGTGAGTGTTGTTTTCGCCCTCTCTTGCTCTGCCTATCGGAACCCAGTGATGACCGCTCAAATTAATGTCGTTAAAGATGGCGAAAACTTTGCCCGTCATGTCTTGACCATTATTGACCAACAGCGCCAGTCCTGCCAATTGGGGCGCGGTACTGATGCTGAAACTGGTGTTGCTTTCATATTCCGTAAACCATTCCGTTTCAGCGTATTGATCCCACGCGAATACCGGAATGGGTACCGGCGGCTCCGGCTCTTCCGGCTCATCGGACGAGCTTCCGCATCCTCCCGCGAAAACGAGGAACAATATTCCCAGTATCAACAGCAGTGTGGTTTCAAAGTGTCTTTTGTAGTTGGTCATTTTTATCATCCCTTTTTAGCTTTTTAATAATTTTATCAAAGAACATCATAAAAGTAAAGTCGTACATCGAAATACTTGACAAAGGTTGTTTGTGTTTATATGCTTATTATTACTGAGAAAAAGGGAGTTCGCGATGTGGAGAAATAAGTTATATTCGTTATGTATTGATAATGGTGTTGGGCGTGTCCACGGTAACTGACAGCAGTATCGGCGTAGGTGGTTGCGGCGGAAACGCTTCCTTCGTAAGCAGACAACCAGCGAGGAACGAGCTGTGTTGGTCGCTTAGTTTCTTCACCAGATTCCGCCTCACAACGGACACACTTGCCTTTGGCTAACAGTTCCTGCTGCCAAGTCTGCAGAGGACTTTCACCTCCAAGTTATCGCACATGCCGGGCACACCACCAAAAAGCGCCGTCCCTCGCGGACGGCGCTTTCAATGACACAAACTTGATACGACGATACTTCCGTCGTTCCCCGACAGTATAAAACAAAAGCCTGACACACATCCGCCGGTAATGTAGCGTCATACGCTTTAAGTATTTGGTCTTATCCACATTGATTTGGTTATAAAGGGCGTGAAAAAAGGGTTTACGGAATTTCCCGTAAACCCTTGGTATTTCTGGCGGGCCCGTGCGGAGTCGAACCGCAGACCTACGGCTTAGGAGGCCATCGCTCTATCCGTCTGAGCTACGGGCCCGCAAATTGTTGCTATTACATAACTTCAAAATTATATCCAATCAATGTGGCCGTCGTCAACAACATAGGCGTATTTTGGGCGAAGTTTTGACGGGAATTGCCCCAAATCCGCAGGAAAGACATGAGGACAGGGACAGAAGGTAAGTCGTTGCGCGAAAAATACTCGAAAAGCCGCGCGAATAGGTTTTTTATCAAAAAATCCGCATAATCTTCTTGTTTTTACCGTTTTTCAGCGAACACCAACTTTCCTGACGCACTACTTTTCAAGATGACTTCATTATATCACACCTTGGATTATTTGTGTAGTTTTAGATGATACAAGCTACCAGGTACTCGATCAACACCGATCCCCGTATCCCGACAGCGCGTTTCTTACCGACAGCATGGGCAGGCCGCGTTCGTCGGATATCCGGCGGATATCGTCGTATTCCGGGACGGAGCGCAGGGTTTCGCCGCCCAGCTTCACGCTCTTGAAACGGACGCCGCCGAATGGGGTCGCGCGGAGCGATACGCTTCTTTCGAGGACCATCCTGCGCGCGCCGATTATCCTGACGCCTATGGTCGTGGTCTCGCGCGCGATGACCCCGGCGAGACGCTCCGCGTCACCTTGCCTCGCCAGGCAGCAGAATTTTACCGCCGGACGGCCTTTCTTCATCATAATGTTCTCGCACCAGACATCGAGCGCGCCGGCTGAAAACAAGCGTTCCGTCGCGGGCGCGAAATCCTGCGGGTTCATGTCGTCGATGTTCGCCTCCAGCAGCGTTATATTTTCGCGCGCGAAACGCCCGTCACCTGCCGAGGCATCCGGCTCGATCAGGAGAGCCCCCAATATGTTCGGCATCTCGGGGGTATCGCGTCCTCCAAGTCCCGTCCCGGCGCAAATTATCCTGCCTTCGGGCAAGGGCCGGAAACCGTTTTCCCCCACAAGCGCCCTCAACAGTACGGCGCCGGTCGGCGTCGTCCGCTCCATCGGCGCTCCCGCGGAAAATACCGGCAATCCCCTCAAAAGAAGCGCCGCTGCCGGCGCGGGAACCGGCAGTATGCCGTGGGCGCACTTCACGGTTCCGGAGCCGACGTTCACCGGCGAGCAGAGCGTCTCCGGCCAGCCGAACCAATCCATGATCAGCATGGCGCCAATGATGTCCGCTATCGAGTCGACCGCTCCCACCTCGTGGAAGTGAATTTCCCCCGGCGTCGTTCCGTGTACCTCGGCCTCGGCCCCGGCGAGGAGCCTGAAAGCGTCGAGCGATTTTGCCCGCGCCCTCTCGGGAATATCGCTTTTCGCGCATATCTCCTCCATATCCGGGAGACAGCGGTGCGGGTGGCCTTCGTGACCGTGTCCGTGAGAGCCATGCCCTTCCCAGGTGACATCGACCTTTACGCCGGCAAACCCTCCTCTTTTTTCATCTTTCACCGACAGTTCCCAGTGATCGAGCGCGATTCCGCGCGTCAGATTCCGCAGGTCGAACGACGCGTCCAATTTTGAAGCCAGGCCGCACATCGCGCCCAGGAACATATCGCCGGAAATTCCGGCGCTCGCGTTGAGCATGATTATTTTTCCGCGCGCTTTTTCAATCAAAATATTCTCCTCCGCCATATCAAAGTCGTTTCCATTATACCGCCGCCGAAACGCCGTTGGTATATAATCGGCAATGCCGATAACGGTTCGGGGATAGGGGTGAGTGTCCGTGCCGGCAAAAACTCGTTTTTTCAAAACCCGGGAGAACGGCGCGCCGCGGATGTATTTTAGATGAGCTCGGGACAGCCCGTCATCTGGCGGAGCCTTCGCTGCTTCACGCTGATCTGCGGAGTCCTGGGACACGATGCCGCGGTGAAACTCGGAGGAGTCGCCGGAAAACTGGTCGGTTTTTTTTCGTTCAGCAGGACGGCGAGAGCGCGTTCCAGAGCGGCCAGAATCCTGGGCGTCACCGATGAGCGGGCGCGCGAGATCGTCAGCGGCGCGTACGAACATTTCGGCAAAGCGCTCGTCGAATTCATCAGATTGCCGAAAATATACGGCAATATCGACGAGTTCGTCGCCGTGAGGGGCGGGGAAAATATCCGCAAAGCCCTGAGCGTCGGGCACGGCGCCATATTTCTCTCGGCCCACATAGGATGCTGGGAGTACGGGGCGGCCGTTTTGGCCAAACACGGCGTCCCCATGAACGCGCTCGGCACGGAGCAGCGGGACGAACGAATAACGAAGGCCATCGCGGATACGCGCGCCGGAGTCGGAGTGAAACCCGTGGGGAAGGGAATGGACCTGCGCGCGGCGCTGACATGTCTCAAAAAAAACGAGGTGCTGGCCGTGCTGCTGGATCAGGACGCCAAAGACGGCGGCATATTGTCGCCCTTTCTGGGACATCTTGCCAGCACGCCTTTCGGCATGATAAAAATCGCCCACAAGTACGGGATTCCGGTCGTCCCGGTGCATATAACCCGCGACGAAGACGGCCGCCGCATGACGATGATCATCGAGGCGCCTTTGGAGGGGCGCGACGGAAGGCCCTTCGGAGAGGATATCAAATACGCGGTCGACAAGTGCAACGAGAGGATTTCCGAGTGGATTCGCGAAAAGCCCGAACAGTGGATGTGGATGTACCCCCGGTGGGAATCGACGCTGAACGACAGATGAACCGCCCGCTGTACTGCGGAATAGACCCGGGGCGGGAAAAATTCGGTCTCGCGGTGGGGAACGCGGATATTCTGCGCTTCGCGGCGATAATACCTTTCGGATACGCCCCGGAAGCGCTGGAATGTTTATCGCGAGGCGACGCCGGACGGATGGCTTCGTGGAAGACCGAGGGCGTGCGCGGAAGTTTCGGCGCGATAAGCCGGATATTCATCGGGAACGGCACCGGACACGAACATTACGCGGGCATATTCCGGGAGTCCGGTATCGAGACGGAGATAACGGACGAGCGCATGACGACGCTCGAAGCCGGAAACTTATACTGGCGGCTGCATCCCCCGAAAGGACTGCGGCGTTTGCTGCCGCGGCCGCTGTTGACGCCGCCGCGTCCGGTCGACGATTTGGCGGCGTGGATCATAATGCGCAGGACACTGGCATCGAGGTAAACAGACCGCGCGGGTCACGGATATTTGACATGTTTTCAATGCCCGCGCCTTACAATTCAACAAAACTATCCGCGGCGAAGCTCTGAAAATTGTAATTATTCAGCCGTGTATTAACGCTCTAAAATTCCCAAGACACCTGCTGTATCAACAGGTGTCTTGGGAATATATCTTATTTTCCGCTGATTATCTATATCCGTGAAAAAAATTTCGAAAGCAGACCCGCTTTTTTCGCAAAAAAATTTTTTTTGATAGACAAATCTCTCAGCCCTTGCGTTTCAATACATTACGCCGTTTGACCGCGAATTTTACAAGACACCTGCTGATACAGCAGGTGTGTCCGGGTAGCTCGTAGGGGACGCCGAGGGCGGCGTCCCTTATACGGCGGCGGTTTTGTGTGCCGATAATTTTAATGGGGAGTGATTGGTGATGAAAACGCGCGAAAAATTTCTGTCCATAATTTTTGGGGTATGCGTCATGTCCGCTCTCGCCGCCGCGCCGGCGGGGGCCGGCGAAGTGGTCGATTATGAGGCAACCGGCCCCGATACATACACAATCCACCATAACGGTAAGCCGGGTGAGTTGCAGATCCTCCGCAGCGAGGATGGTTTTACCTGGTCGGGTGGCGCTGTGGCCCCCAGCGGCAGCGATAGCGGCGTAAGCGGCTCTCTTGCCGGCAA
>JAIRKI010000069.1 GCA_031260185.1 Synergistaceae bacterium
ATTCGCGCTCGCAAACAGAATATACAACCGGTTCAGATTCTTCTTTATACCTCGATATACGGCCTTGCGATAACCAAACGTTACCTTCACGATACGAAATACATGCTCTGCCTTGCCGCTTACAGACGATCTCTGACGCTCTATAAATTTCTCCCACCGCATGCCTATATTGTCTGTTGACCTGTCATAACCAGTTGGATTCTTGTTTCATTTCACTATCCCGGTTTGTATTTAATCAGCGTTTCCTTAATACAGCTGAGGATATTGAGTTTTTTGCGAGGATTTCGTTCAAATATCCCGTGACGGCATTCACTCTCAACGGTTTGAGTCATTATATTATAAAATATAGAGAACTGTCGGGAAAAGGACCTGCCTCAGAAATTTTATTGGACAAACGCGCTTGGTATATACCCAAAGATATTCACAACAACGCCATTTCTGTAAAAAATGAGTCCTTTTTTATTTTTATAAGACCGTATCTGCACTCATATAGCGATGTAGTTGCTTTTGTATGGTATTGTCAGTTTATAATGGCGAAGAGTTTTATTCTGCAAGGGCGAAAATGGCGGGCGATTTCATACCTTATTGGGTGTTATCGTTTTTATAAGTGTATACCGCGTGACAAGCTGTTTTTTATCAAAAAAATATGTTGGTGCTTGTGTGCATGCCTTGTGCCTAAAATCTTTATAACGCCGTTGATAAAATTGAAGATAAGCATAAGTGAAATTTGGCTTTTTTGTTTGTTATGGCTCGTCAGCATAGTCATTCGCCTGCGGTTTTGAAGTCAACCATCCAAGCTGGAAGTTATGCCCATAAAGCGTTATATAGTGTTTTAACTTAAAAAGTATTAATATCAAAATATTGATAAACCGCCGCCGGCATATCTTTACAAGTAGGAATCGTATCAATCCAAAGCGCATTTCATATTTAACCGGCCTGCCCGACAGCGGTCGCGTTTAACTTGTCAATTCGGCGCTGATCGGCGCGGAGGATTTTTTCAAATTTTACCATCGACGGATTCCGATATATGTATGATAATCAAAACAATGACGGTTTCAGAAATTTCCCGACAAACGGAGGAATCCCGATGCTCACCGTGGATAAAGGCATACAGTATCTTCAGGGCGCTGGGGCCAAGATAACCGCCACAAGAATCGCCATACTGAAATCTCTCGAAAACAGACGCGACCATCCGTCTGCCGAACGTATTTTCATGGATCTGAAGCTTTTCTGCCCATCCCTTTCGATAGCCACCGTGTACAGTACGGCGTCGCTCCTCGCGCGCGGCTCGCTCATACGAGTTCTGTCGATCGACGAGAAAAAGGTTTGCTACGATCCGAACACCGAACCGCACGGACATTTCATGTGCAGGAAATGCAAACGCGTGTTCGACGTGCCTTTCCGTTTCGAGTTGGGCGCCGCCGCGGACGCCAGCGGGGAAATAGCCTCCGTGGAGGACGCGGAGATATTCTACTACGGGCTTTGCGCGCGGTGCGAACGGTCATGATGAAAAAATTCCTGTTCGCGCTCGCCGCGCTGTTTTTCGGGGCGTGCGCCACGGGTGAGGCGTGGTGCGCGGGCCGCCTCGTGTACACGATAGAACTGCCCTTCGAAAAGGGCGCGGCGGTGACGGCGGTTTTGCCGGGCGGCGAGGCGCGGGAACTGGGGCGCGTAGTCGAACTGCCGGAGCGGACGCGCTGGCCCGGCTACAGCGCCAGCGCGTGGGGACGGCCGGGAACCGTCGCCGCGTCCGCGGTGAACGCCGCGCACATATTGATGAGTATCGAAGAGGAACAGGGGCGCACCATGAGCGTGCTGCCGGCGGAGACCATAGCGCCGGCCGCGGGGCCGGGCGCCGCCATTGTCCTCGATTGCCGGGCGGGAACATCGTTTTTCGGGGCCTGGGCGCCGCCGGCGGGAACGCGGATAACCGTGAAAAACGGCGCTTCGGAATATCCGCTGGAAGATCGTTTTCCTTCGGAGGGCGATACGCTTGTGTTCAAAGTATATGAGGAAGACGTTCCCTACATGGCGGATTTCGAAAACAGGCCGGGCGGGCGCGTGATCGCGTGGGGACGGGGCGCGCCCCGCGTTATCGCGCGCGTGATAAGGCCGCTTGGCGGCGTCGGCCGTTTCGAGGGGACGATGTTTCAATGGCGCGGCCGCCTGCGCGCCAATCACGCCGGCGTGATAGACATAAGCACGTCGGACTATGGGACGGTGGGCGGATTTCAGATAATACCCTGGGATCACGCGCTGAAGTCGAAGGAGATGCAGGGGGCGTGGGGCGCGACGCAATGGATGATAATAGCCCCTGCCGACGGCAAATCCATGCTTGGCGGAACCGCGCCGCTCTTCGGCGGAGGCCTCGTGCCCGGGCCGTCGAGGGGCGAACGTCTCTGGGACATGTGGTCCACCTACGGCAGAAAATCTCTCGCGCTTGCTCGGATCGACGGCGGCGAATGGACGATGTTCCCCGGCGCGTCGGGCAAATCCGACGACGCGTTGAAGCGCGTCACCCACATCCGGATTTATTTCCCGCAAAGCGAGGAACCGCCGAAATAAAAAAACGGAATTCAGTTTACCGTGGCGCCCGAAGAGGTTCGTTTACCGTTGCTTCCTTCCGGACCTGGCGGGGTTCGCGATTCTTCGCCGCACGGGACTGAATCCCGCGAAGTTCATTTTACATTCATTTAAAATCCCGCGCAAGTGCCTCAAAACACAGGATCAAAACCTTGAGGCTCCGCCTCAAACTCCGCCGGGGAACCGGTTCCCCGGACCCCTTTCATAAAATTTTTCTTTCACCCGAAGGGTGAAAGAAAAATTTTGAAGAGGGCGCGGGGAGCTTGCTCCCTGCCGGGTTCGGGCAGCGCCCGAGGTTTTGCCTTATTGATTTTTTTATTTTTTCAGCCCGGCCGCTCTTGCCCGCGCGTGTCCGGCGTCTGCGCGGCTATCACCGACGCCAGTATCACCGCGCATCCCAAAAACTCCCTTGCCGACAATACCTGCCTAAGCACCAGCCAGCCTGTCAAGGTCGCGAAAACAGCTTCCAGACTCATCACGAGCGAAGCGAGCGTCGGGTTTACACGCCTCTGGGCAATGGTTTGAAGCGTAGAGGCGACCCCGCTCGACATCACCGCGGTATAAGCTATGGGCAGGCGCGCGGCCCACAGCGCGTCCCAGGACGGCGTCTCCGTCAAAAAAGCGATGACGAGGCTTATGACGCCGCACACGAAAAATTGTATCGCGGAGAATCTGATCGCGTCGACATGGGAAGCGTAATGGTCTATCATCAGGATGTAAACCGCGGCGAAGAAGGCGCAAACCAAAACGTAAAAGTCGCCCTTGTTGAGGGGCGCAGATTCGTTGACGCACAGCAGATACATACCCCCAAGCGCCGCGAAAGCGCAGCCCCACATTGCCGGCCGTATTTTTCCGCCTGAAAACAAACCGAGCATCGGCACGATCACGATATAGAGCGCCGTGATAAAACCGGCCTTCCCGACGGTGGTGTAAATTATCCCCACCTGCTGAATATACGAGAGTAAAAACAATATGACTCCGCAAGCTATTCCGCTTTTGAGCGGAAAATCGCCGGGCTTCGGCCCCGCTGCCGCCGGGCCGGAGTATTTTACGCCCGCTAACATGCGGGGCGCGAAAATGACGGGCAGAAGCGCCGCGCCGCCCAATAAAAATCTCGCCGTCATAAAAGCCGCCGGTCCCGTATGGTTCATGCCGATACTCTGCGCGACAAACGACATACCCCAAATAAACGAAGCCATCACGAGCATGGCGGTCCCGATTATTTGTCTTTTCATCGTGGCACCTCTATTTCATTCGCCGTATCGCCCATACGGCCCCAATTTTAAAACCCGCGTGTAATTCTATGGGATACCGAACGATTGTCAATACCCAACCGTACCGTAACAGACGCGCGACAATGTGCGAAAATCTTCTTGACCGAATTTGTTTTATTTGGTAATCTGAATACGCATAAGCGCGAGATTTCAAAATCTGAGGAGGTTTTTGGCAATGGCAAAAAGCAAAGTCGCGATTAACGGTTTCGGTCGTATCGGGCGAGTGTTCCTCCGCTCGTTCTTCAAAAAGGGAGGACACGAATTCGAGGTGGTTGCCGTAAACGATCTCACCCCGCCCGACGTGTTGGAATATCTCCTGAAGTACGATTCGGTATTCAAGCGCTTCGAGGGCGAAGTCAAACTCGAGGGCGACGTCATCAGCGTGAACGGGATGAAAATCAAGGCCATCGCCGAGCCCGACCCGGCGAAACTGCCGTGGGGCAAACTCGGCGTGGATATCGTGGTCGAGAGCACGGGGCGCTTTACCGACGCGGCAAAAGCCAAGGCTCACATCGACGCCGGAGCGAAGAAAGTCATCATCTCCGCGCCGGCCACCAACCCGGACATTTCGATAGTCATGGGCGTAAACGACAAAGATTACGACCCGGCGAAGCATCACATAATCTCCAACGCTTCCTGCACCACCAACTGCCTCGCGCCGGTGGTGAAGGTGCTCGACGAGAGTTTCGGGATAGTGAAGGGACTCATGAACACGGTACATTCCTATACGAACGACCAGGTGACGCTCGACTTCCCGCCGAAGAAGGGAATTTCCGCCATAACGCGCGGAAGGGCCGCCGCGCTCTCCATAATTCCGACCAGCACCGGAGCGGCCAAGGCCATTTCGGAGGTGCTGCCCCACCTCAAGGGTAAACTGAACGGATTCTCCCTCCGCGTGCCGACGCCGAACGTATCGATCGTCGACCTCACGGCCGAACTCAAAAAACCCGCCACCAGGGAAGAGATCAACGAAGCGGTGAAAAAATATGCCGCGGGCCAGCTCAAGGGGATTCTCGCGTATGAGCCCGACGACCTCGTGTCGATGGATTTCGTCGGAGATTTCCATTCCTCCATATTCGCCCCGAAACACACGACGGTCATAGACAACATGGCGAAGGTTCTATCCTGGTACGACAACGAATGGGGCTACAGCTCGCGAGTCGTCGACCTCGCGGATCTTCTCATAAAGAAGGGGCTGTAGAAATTGAAACTCAAGACATTTCAGCCCGGGGACGTCGCCGGCAAATGTGTGCTCGTCAGGGTCGATTTCAACGTCCCCCTCGCCGGAGACGGCAAAGTGGCGGACGCGACCAGGATAAAAGCCCATGTCCCGCTGATCGGTGAATTGTCGAAGGCGGGGGCCAAAGTCGCGCTCTGCTCTCATTTGGGCAGGCCCAAGGGTCAGGTGAATCCCAAATACTCCCTGAAGCCGGTCGCCGAAGAGCTTGAAAACATAATCGGCAAAAAAGTCGCCTTCGCCTCCGACTGCGTGGGCGATGCCGTCTCTTCGGCGATCGGGCCGCTCGGTTCGGGCGGAATAGCCGTCCTCGAAAATTTGCGTTTTTACGCGGAGGAAGAGAAAAACGACGCCGCGTTCGCCAAAAAGCTGGCATCGCCGTTCGAGGTCTTCATCATGGACGCGTTCAGCGCCGCCCACAGGGCGCACGCGTCCACCCGCGCCGTGGTGGACTGCCTGCCGTCGTTCGCCGGGCCCCTTCTCATCAGGGAGATAGAAATCCTGAGCGAGACGCGCGACAACCCGAGACATCCCTTTGTCCTCATACTCGGAGGCGCGAAGGTGTCGGACAAGATAAACGTCATAGAAAATCTGCTGTCCAAAGCGGACACTATCATAATAGGCGGAGGCATGGCCTTCACGTTTCTGAAATCCAGGGGGCACGAGATAGGGCACTCGCTCTGCGAGGCCGAGAAATTGGACTTCGCGCGCGCGATGACCGAAAAGGCGAAGGAAAAGAACGTCTCGATACTGTTGCCGTCAGATGTGGTGGCCGCATCCGAGGTATCCGCCGAAGCCGCCGCGAAGACGATTCCCGCGGACGCGATCCCGCCGGATCTCATGGGCCTCGATATCGGCCCCGGCACGATAAAGGCGTTCGGCGAGGCTCTCGAATCCGCCAAAACCGTCCTGTGGAACGGCCCGATGGGCGTCTTCGAAATGGCGCCTTTCGCGAACGGCACCAAAGCCGTCGCCGAGCAGCTGGTCAAGATCACCAAAAACGGCGCGACGACGGTTGTGGGCGGAGGGGATTCAGCCGCCGCGATAGCGCGGTTCGGCCTCGAGAATGAAGTGTCCCACGTTTCCACGGGCGGCGGAGCTTCCCTCGAATTTTTCGAGGGAAAGATGCTTCCCGGCGTGGAGCCTTACATAATATAAGGGGGATACGCCATGCGCAAAAAGATGATAGCCGGGAACTGGAAGATGAACAACAATCAGGCGGCCGCGAAGGATTTCGTGGAAAATCTCGAGTCTTGGTTCGCGGCCGAACCGGCCGGCAAGAAAGCCGCCGCGTCCGGCGAGGTCGAGGTCGTGATAGCGCCGCCTTTCACTTCCATCGGGGCCGCCGTGGCGGCCAAAAAGAGCAAACTCGTCCATATAGCGGCGCAAAACGTCTATCACGAATCGAAGGGCGCTTTCACCGGCGAGGTGTCGCTGTCCATGCTGGAGGAAGCCGGCTGCGAGTATGTGATAATCGGCCACAGCGAGCGCCGGCATGTGTTTCACGAGCCGGACGACGTGCTTGAGAAGAAACTCATCGCCACGCTCGAGTCCCGTGTGCTGCCGATATTCTGCGTCGGAGAGATGTTGGAGGAACGCGCCTCGGGGAATGCCGAAAAAGTCATTTCGAGGCAGCTCGACTTCGCGTGGCAATCGCTGACGAGCGACGTGGTGGGTGAAATGCTGGTCATCGCCTACGAGCCTGTATGGGCGATAGGAACGGGGCAGACCGCCTCCGACGCCGACGCCGAAAAAGCGTGTGACTATATTCGCAACCTCGCGTACGAAAAATTCGGCCAGACCGCGAGCGATTCGCTTCGGATACTTTACGGCGGTTCCGTGAAACCCGAAAACAGCGCGTCGTTATGTTCGCAAAATGATATAGACGGACTGCTGATAGGCGGAGCCTCTTTAGACGTGAAATCGTTCGAGAAAATCATCGAGACGGTCATTTAAAAAAGCGAGAGTGCCGCTTGACAGCGGGATAAAAACTTCGGGCGTTTCGCGGGCGCGTTGAGCCTATGAAACGCCCGGCACTCGAATCAGCCGGCATACACCGCAAAAATTTTCCCCAAAACGGGCTATTGTTCCCAACAGTGAGCGAAAATTATTCGCGTGTCTTTATCCGTTCGCCGTTTCTTCCCCGCGAAGCAGTGACGAGTACAATTCATGATGCAGCCGTGTCAGGTTTTCGATGCGCCATTTGGGATCCGGGGCCGTGCGCGGATACGGAACTTCGGTCATCTGTTGCATCGCGTCGCGAAGCGCGAGCGTATCGCCGACGGGAAACAACAGACCGCGATTCGGCAGCACCACATCCTTCACGCCTCTCGCGTCGGAACCGATGATCGGGACGCCGAGACACGCCGCCTCCATGCCCGCTCTGGATAGCCCCTCCCTTTCGGACGGTATCAGCACCGCCCGAGAGGCCATGATGAGCGGGCAGACGTCCTTCATGTTGCCCAGAAAGTGCACCCGCTTGGTCAGGCCCAAAGATTTCGCCATGTGTTGAACGGGTTCCTTCGCGGGACCGTCGCCCGCGAACGCGAGATGCGCGCCGGCGTGCCCCATTTTGGCGAGCGCGTTCACCGCGTCGGCGTGACGCTTGTTTGGCTGGAACTCGGCTATCATCGAGAACAGCGCGTCGTCCGCCTTCATTCCGAGTTGGTCGCGCATCTGTTTTACGTCGGCTTTCGGGACGTTTGAGCCGTCGTATCGCGAGAAGTCGAGGCCGATCCCAGGCATCTGTATCAGATCGTGTTCCGGAACTATGCGGAATTTAAGGGCTGCGTCGTAGTCCTCCATGTTGATCACGATCAGTTTGTCGGTCCATTTTCCGGCGAGCTGTTCCAGTCCGCGGAATATGAAATTGCTCCTTTTGCGGCCCCCGTGATGGAAATGAAAACCATGCGCGGTGTAAACCACGGCGGGGCGTCCGGCGCTCTTGTGACTCCGCAGCGCGAACCTGGTCAAAAACGCCGCCACCGGAGTATGGACATGCACGATGTCGTAATCCGCCGCCGTCTCGCGTATCAGGCGCACGTCACGCGTAACGCCGGAGATGTCGAGAGAGTTTCTGCTCCATTCGGCGTCGATGAGCTTGCCGAAATGGGGCGACACATCGTCGCGCCGCGTGACGCCGCGCGCCATCGCGTCGACGTTCCATCCGGCGTCGCGAAAATAACAGGCGTAGGGGATCAGGAACGCCCTGATCGTGTCCGCTATCGTCGTCACGATCAGCAGTTTCGGCGGGTTTTTCATCGAATTTCGACCTTCACCGCGTCGGGCGGCTCGATGCCGAGCGGTATATCCGCCGCGTAAAGCGCCGCGCCGTCCTCGGACGCCGATATTTCGCGGTATCCCGATTTTTTCAGAAAAGACGCGGCTGGGTAATTTTTTTCGGTTGGCGCGTATCGCGCCGTGATATGCCTCACTCCGATTTTCAGCAGCTCATCCTCGACAACCCTGATGAACGCCGTCTCCACTTCCCGCTCCATCGCCCTGCAACTCATCAGGAACGTGTCGATGTCCGCAGTGTCACCCGACACGCGCGCTATCGCCAGGATGATTTTGCCGTAGCCGCCGTACCTGTCGGCGAGTTCCCCGATGTACGCACTGTACTCGTCCGAAGCGGCCATCGCGCGCATCTCGCCCTCGGTGTAGCGGCGCGTAGTGAGGTTGAACTGGTTCGTCTTTCGCGTGAGTTGGGAAGCGCGAAGCGCGTTTTTTTCGCCGACGCTTTCCACGGTGAGCTTCATGTCGAGGGAGCGAAGATAATCGTCGCGGCTGTGGAACGCGGCGCCGGCCTCCTTGCGGGCCGCTTCGGCCGCGTATTGTTCGGTTTTTTTCGCGTCCTCGCCGGTGGTTTTTATCTGAAGGAAATATCTGTGCGCGACATCCAGCATGAACGCCTCCAGCTTCGACGAGTCCTCCGGAAAATCCGGGACAGCAACTTCCGGCAGCGCCATGCGCATCATCTCGCGTTCCACTGGGTTGTTGTCTATGAACACGAAGGAATCGAGCCCTATATTGAGGGATTGGGCGAGGGACTCCATGTTCTGTGATTTCGGCTTCCAGTTCGCCACGATTGCCGCGAAATCGCCCGACCGAAGCGCCATGTCGGGGTGTCCGTCGATGCCGTTCAGCGCGTCGGCCGTATTGTTTTTCGAGATCACGGTCAACAGCGCGCCGCTGCGTTTGAGTTCGAGGATTTTCTTCTGAAAATCGTAAAAGCGCGAACCGGAACCGGTTTTGTCGAGATGTATCCCGTCGAGCCCCAATTCTCCTATGACGCCTCCCCACAGTGTATTGTCGAGGTCGAGCGCGAGGCATTTTTTGCGGGCGGTTCGGAGGGCTCGCGATATCGTCCCGATTTCGGATGCTATGGCTTCCTCTCCGGTTTTGGAAAACGGAATGGCGCCCATGTACCAGACCCGCTCGTTGTAAAAATTGCGGCGCCCAATGCCGGCGGCCATTTCCGACAGGTCGAGAACGGGCAGCGGGATATCCTCCAGAGCCCGTCTCCAGCAGGCGGCGGCCCTCGCCGGGATCGACGCGGAACAGAGCGGCCGTATGGCGGTGTCGGGAATATCAAGCGCGGAGACGACGAACGTCATCCCCATGTGACGCTCCGAGGCGGCCTTCAAGACGGACGCCATTTTCAGGAGCGCGTCAAGCGCCGCGTGTTCGTCCGAGACAATATCGCCCAGCAGCGACCGTCCGTGGAGCACCGCGAAAACAGCGTCCGCGCCTGACGAATACAGCCCGGAATCGGGATCGGATATTTCCCGCAACCAAGTGTCGTAACCGTGAGGACAGTATACTTCCTCCTTAGTCAGGGCGTTCACCCTCATGGCGAGGGACGTCACTGTGACGTTGGACAAGAGCGCTATGGACATGGCGTCACGACACGTCACCTTCACTGCCGGATTTCGCGACGGCCGGATTGCCCATCACTGTGGCTCCGTCCGGCACGTCGCGCAGGACGACGGCCCCCATGCCGACGGTGCAGCCGTCGCCGACGGTAATTCCCTGAAGTATCGCGCTTTGCGCTCCTATGAGACATCTCTCTCCTATTTTCACGTTCCCCGAGATTACAGCGAGCGGCATCAATGAGCAAAAATCCCCGATTTTGGAGTCATGCCCGACAATTGACCCCATGTTCATAAATACACCGAATCCGAGCGCCGCGTCCACGCTGACGATACAGCCGGAAACTATCACGACTCCGCGTCCCAGCGACGCGTATTCGCTCACAATGGCGCGCGGATGTACGATGCTCGGAAAAGATATTCGGGGATCGCGGCTCAGCTTGTCGAAGATATTGCGCTTTATATCGGGATCCGATATGCCCATCACCACAGAGACATCGCCGTTCAGCGAATCGAGATATTCGGCCCCTCCGAGCACGCGGACCCCATTGCGCTCTGTTCCGGGAGGAACCCCGTCGTCGACGTAGCCCAGCACGCGCGCGCCCGGCATGGCCATCACGATTTGCGATACTTCGCGCCCGAGCCCGCCGGCGCCGTAGACAATCACTTCGCCCGTCATCCGGCGAGCCTCATTATGTCGCCGACGGAGCGAATCTCCGCTATTTTCTCGAACGGAATCGAGACGCCGGCTTCGTCGAGCCCCATCACCATCTGCAGCGTCCTGATGGAAGTCCATTCGGGACACGTCGCCATCGGCATGGCGTCACGCCACCCTCACGGCCGGATTGCCCATCACTGTGGCTCCGTCCGGCACGTCGCGCAGGACGACGGCCCCCATGCCGACGGTGCAGCCGTCGCCGACGGTAATTCCCTGAAGTATCGCGCTTTGCGCTCTTATGAGACATCTCTCTCCTATTTTCACGTTCCCCGAAATTGCCGCAAGCGGCATCACCGAGGAAAAATCTCCGATTTTGGCGTCGTGCCCGATGATCGCTCCAACGTTCAAAAAAACCCCGAATCCGAGCGCCGCGTTCACGCTGACGGCACAACCGGAAGCTATCACGACGCCGCGTTTCAGCGACGCGTATTCGCTCACAATGGCGCGCGGATGTACGATGCTCGGAAACGATATTCGGGGATTGCGGCTCAATTTGTCGAAGATGCCGCGTTTTATGTTTGGATCCGATATGCCCATCACCACCGAGACATCACCCAGCGAATCAATATATTCGCCCCCCCCCGCCGAGCACACGGGCCCCATCGCGCTCTGTTCCGGGAGGGACGCCGTCATCGACGTAGCCCAGCACGCGCGCGTCCGGCATGGCCATCACGATTTGCGATACTTCGCGCCCGAGCCCGCCGGCGCCGTAGACGATCACCGCGCCAGTCATCCGGCGAGCCTCATTATGTCGCCGACGGAGCGAATCTCCGCTATTTTCTCGAACGGAATCGAGACGCCGGCCTCGTCGAGCCCCATCACCATCTGCAGCGTCCTGATGGAAGTCCATTCGGGGCACGTCGCCATCGACGTGTTTTCCGATATCTCGGCGCCAAGCACGCTTCGCGCTACGTTCAATATGACGTTTCGGGTATCCACCTTATCTCTCCCCCGTGAACCGCGGCATCGTGGCATCGTCCCGCGCCGATATCCCCTCGCGCGCGAGCGTTTTCTTTATCGTAATCAGTATTATTTTCAGATCGAGGGCAAACGCGGCGTGTTCCACGTACCACACGTCGAGCGCGAATTTTTCCGGCCATGAAATCGCGTTCCTGCCGTTTATCTGCGCCCAGCCCGTGATGCCGGGAGGCGCGTCGAGGCGTTTTTTTTGCGTCGCGTCGTAAAGCGGGACGTATTCGGGCAAGAGCGGCCTCGGCCCGACCAGGCTCATGTCTCCCTTGAGGACATTCCAGAGCTGCGGCAGCTCGTCGAGACTTGCGGCGCGGAGCCATTCCCCGAAGGGCGGCAGTCTCTTCGCGTCGGGCAGCAATTCTCCCCGCTCGTCGCGCTCGTCCGTCATGGAGCGGAATTTACAGAGCGTGAATGTTTTGCCGCCCTCCCCCGCTCTCTTCTGCCGGAAGATCACGTTTTTCCCCATCTCGCGGCGCACGCGAACCGCGATCCATATCATGACCGGACACAGGCATATGATCCCGGCGAGGCTCAGCGCGATGTCGAAAATTCGTTTGGCGGTCCTGTACGTCGTCATGGCAGGCATGGCAAAATATCCCGTATCGTTTCGATCACGAACGATATATCGCCGTCGGTCATGTTCGAGCCCGACGGCAGGCACAATCCCTTCGCGAAAAGTTCTCCCGATACGTCGCGCCCCTCGTGCCCGTAATATTTCGCGCTCCCGAACACCGGCTGCAGGTGCATCGGTTTCCACACCGGGCGCGACTCGACGTTGGCATCTTCCAGCGCTTTTATTATTTCGAGGTTGGCGATTCCGGTTTTTTCCGGATCGACGGTCAGCGCGGTGAGCCAGCGGTTGCTTCGGCTCCAAGCCGGTTCGGGCATGAAAGAAATGCCCGGCGTTTCCGAAAACGCCTCGTGATATTTTCGGAACACGGCCCGCCGCGCCTCCACCCGCCGCGGGAGCAGCTTCAACTGCGCGCGCCCGATACCCGCCAGGATGTTGCTCATCCTGAAATTGTACCCCAGTTCAGAGTGCTGATACCAGGGGGCGGGGTCGCGCGCCTGCGCTGACAGAAACCGGGCGCGCTCCATAGCCTCCGCGTCGTCGGACAGCAACATGCCTCCGCCGGAGGTGGTGATGATTTTATTACCGTTGAACGAGTAAAACGAAAATTTTCCGAAAGATCCGCTCGCGCGTCCCCTGTAACAGGAACCCAGCGACTCCGCCGCGTCCTCTATGACAAGCGCGCCGTATCGCTCGCAGAGCGGCAGTATGCGATCCATGTCGCACGATTGTCCGTACAGGTTTGCCATTACGACCGCGCGCGGCATACGCCCGCTTTTTTCGGCGTCTTTCAGCGCGTCTTCGAGCGCCTTCGGCGACATGTCCCAAGATTCCGGTTCCGAATCTATCAGCACCGGCACGGCGCCCAACTGAACGAATGGGGCGAGGCTCGCCACAAACGTCAGCGACGAGCAGAAAAAAACGTCCCCGGGTTTTATCCCGCTCAGAACGGCGGACAGAGTTACGGCGGCGGTTCCCGACGACAGCGCGAGCGCGCCCGCCCGTCCCGCGCGCAGCGCGCATTCGCGCTCAAACGCGTCTACGTGCGGCCCCAGAGGCGCCACCCAATTCGCCTCGAAGGCCTCTTTTATATAGTTTATTTCTTCCCCGCCCATGTGCGGAGGGGACAGATAAATCATCTTTCCGCCGTCCTTCATGAGGTACTCAGCTCATTTTTTTGCAGGCGACATAAAAGCCATACAAAACTTCGGGTTCCGAAAAAATATCCGATTCTTTAACGATATCCATTACTTCGAATCCATTTTTTTCGAGTTTACGCTTTAACTCTTCCTTTTTAAACCAGTAAAGGAGATTTTGATTTGTCCTCCAGAATTTTATGTTTACGGCCCCATCCTTATCTCTGATACGCGGAAGCGTTTGCGGGCGCAATTTTTTCCCCTGAAGAGCCCACACCATTTTCAGGAACAACGACAGCGGAGCGTTCCATTTTCTGCTGTCGTAATCCAAAACATCCATCAGCAAAATCCCATCGCCGCTTAAAACTCTGCGCGCCTCCGCCAGGGCCCTGTCCGAACCTTCCCCATCAACACAACAAAGAAGGCGATTCAGGTAAACGACATAATCCCGGCTTTCATCTCTCACGTCCGGCAAATCCCGCATGTCTCCCAGGAAAAATGATACTTCGGAACCTCTGAGCCTCGCCTCGCGCCTGGCGTTTTCGACGAACTCGGGAACAAAGTCGAACGCCGTTTTGTCGCCCCCCCCCCCCCCCCGCGATTCCATGTAAAACTCGATTCTGCCGGTCGCGCAGCCTCCGCTCAATATTCTCATTTCCGAGAGCCGCCCCGCGCTACGGGCAAACAGCCATTTTTCAAGCAACCACTCCATCCCCCGACACAACGGCCTGTCCAGCGCGTTTCCCCAGATACTGTCGCGCCGCCAGTAGTCAATGTCGTCTCCGCGCGTCAAAATAGTTCCCCCGGGTCCTCGCGAGCGGTTTTTTTCATCATGATCTCCGGATATTTCATCATGGCGACGCCGCTCTCATAATGAAACGCGGTTCCGGCGTTCGCGCGGCCGGAGAGATTTTCTATCATAAAACCCGTAAAATCCAGCCCGCACTCGTACGCGTGCGGATATACCCCGCCGAATCGCGGATTTACCTCGGAGATGTAATATTTCCCGCCGACTTTAAAAACATCTATATCTATGACTCCGCGAAAACCGCTCTCCGCAATGAATTTTCGCAAAAGGCCGAACAGTTTTTCGTCGCGGAACGATATGGCCTTGTCGGCTTCCCCCGCCCTCATCAGCAGTTTACGTTTCGTGAAAATCGAGACGACTTCCCCGCTCACGAGGTCGATGTACGCGTCGGCATCCATATCTTCCCCGTCCATAAATTGTTGAACCAGGAATTTCGCGCCCCCCGCGGCGAAAATTTCCCCAAGTCTTTTCCTGTCGAACACCTTCTCCACCGCCATGCTCGCGCTGCCCCTGACCGGCTTCGCGATTACCGGAAACGCTATTTCGTTCCTGGACAGCGCCTCGTCGAACAAATCGAGACTGATATAGGTTTTTGCGCAATCGTAACGGCGCTCTCTCAACCACAGGTACATTTCCCATTTGTCGAGACATCTCTCGCAAATTTCATGGCTCGAACCGACGACCGTTGCCCCTATGCCTGAGAACCGCTCCGCATTGAGCGCCAGCAGGGACAATTCGGGATCTATCAGGGAAAACAGGCCGTTTATTTTTTCACGCGCGCATATTTCGAGTATGCGATCGATATATCCGGCTTCGGTTATTTTAGGGACGATGTAGTATGAATCAGCCACGTACAACGCGGGCGCCATATTGCTGCAGTCCGCCGCCACCACGCTCCCCCCCCCCTGCAGGTCTTTTTGAAATATTCAACTATTTTCACCCTTATTCCGCAGCTTAAAATCAAAATATTCATGCCGTTCCCCCCGGATACATTATAAAAATCCCCGCCGCCAAGCCGAACAAAACGCCTTAAAACTAAGTTTATTATACTGATAAAATAATTGAAGGACAACTCCCGACTTCCGCAAGATATCCCCGTCTGCCTCAAACCACAGGCAAACCCATGGGGCTCCGCCCGAACCCGGCAGGGAACAAGGGATTCGCCCCTTGCGGGGTATGGGTGCGGGGTATGGGGCGGAGCCCCATGGGTTTGCCTGTGGTTTGAGGGTCTGCTTGTCTGCTTGATAAAGTCTCAGATATATGCCGCGGCGAAAATGACGAGACGCGGGTACTCCGTTTAAATCTTTGTCCTTTAGTACCTTACGGACACACTTCACCAATAAAAACAAAAATTTGGGTTGCGGGCGTAGCCCGCTTTAGATCCTTAACGATAAATCAGCTTTCCCTTAACAGGATCGAAAGTATTTTTCTGCCATTTGCCTTAATGATTTCACAGTGAGGAAGCGTTTGAATTTCTTCAAAAGACGGCAGCTTAGAAAATTTTTCTTGAAGAGAATGTCTGAAGGGCGACAGGAATTCCTGTAATTCATCAATTCCTGATTTATCTGTATAGTGATAAACTGTGGCTAAATCAAAGAAATCACGCACCGCGAAATTTTCATGGCGGTATTTGATTTTCTTCCCTATGATCTCCAATGGGTTTTCGCAGAGTATATCTGTAGCAAACATCTTGATAATCTTATATGGTTTGTCAAAGACCATACTCGCCGCTATAAAATCAATTTCTCCTTCCTCGTAGTTCAGTTTTATATAATTCGCTTGTTCGCTGTAGTCCGATATATCATTTTCTATAGTTGAATTGAGACGTGGAGAAAAGTATCCCAAAAATTGAGGATTAGACAGAAAAATATCAATGATCTCTGCTTTGTCTGTGCTGATATTCCAACATGAGGACTGTTCCTCCGCCGAGGTTCCAATGATTTGAAATTTTGCCGTTACAGGTAAAAGGCGCTTCGTTTATATAACGGACAGCCTTTTTAAGCAGTTTTTCCCATGACTCTATATAGAAATTTCTCCATTTGCCGCGAGTGGTAAAAATCCGAGATGGACTCATAAATTTTTTGCGCTTTCCCGCGCGATATGTCGTATGCCGTAAATAGTTTGGAAAGTCTCGCCGTATGAACTTCCGCGAACAATATCCCAATGTTGGGAATATATTCCGCAGGAATCGTCCCGGAATGGAATATTTTGACTATTTCGCCGCCTGTAATGGATTGTTTTAGTGAAACGTTCACGGAAACGGCGATACTCTCAGCGATTGTCATTGCCTTTTGCGTCATTTTGTCACCATCAGTATTCGCTTTTCCCCTCGCGGGCACGCCGGAGAATTATAATTTCTTCTCGGATCAGTATAAACCACTTTTGTCATGGAATCAACGGCCGCGCCGCTAGCAGGAGTTTCAAAGCCGGAAATGCCGGGCGCGTTTGAATGCGTCAGTTGAAGGCGGTGAGAAAATAACTATTGACACGTGAATTGAAATCGCCTACTTTATAAAAAGTAAGCGGTCAAAAGAGGAGGCTGGTTATTATGCCTGATGTGCTGACGGTTTCGGCCAAGGGACAGATCACTTTGCCGTCGGATTTGCGGTTGGATTTTGGGTTGAACGAGGGGGATAAGGTTTTCGCCGAGAAAATGGATATCGGCTATGTGATCAAGCGGCCTAAAAAGGGATTGTTGGAGTACGCGGGTTTTATCAAAGACACTTACGATCCTGAAAAAGATTTGGCTTTTGCGATTGACGCGGCGGCCGCGCATATTTTGGGAGAGGATGAATGCTGACTTTCGTTGACGCGAATATTTTCATTCGTCTCTTTGCGGAACGAGACAATGAAACACAGATTGCCCAATCGGAACAGTTGTTGCTTGCCGCTCAAAGAGGCGAGGTCGATTTAGTGACCGGCCCGCCGGTGTTTTTCGAGGTAGCTTGGGTTTTGGAACGACGTTACAAGACAGCCAACGATAAAATTTTAGACGTTCTGGAGGCTATTTTGTCGTTTCCGAATTTGCGCGTATTGGATAAAGAACAGGTTGTCGCCGCGATTGGCATGGCAAGAGCAAAGGGCGCCGCTTTCGCCGACAGCTATATCATGGTGACGGCTGCCAATGTAAAGGCTGATAACGTGGCGACATTCAACAAAAAACATTTTTCCGATCTGGGAACGCGCTTATACCCTTTTAAGGTATAAAATAACTCATCTTTCGCACATAAAATAGCGAATGGACATAAACAAGCAAATGTCACGCGATGCTATCCGCGATTGTCATTGTCTTTTGCGTCATTTTGTCACCATCGGTATTCGTTTTTTCCCCGGCCCATCGCCTTTAAGCGGAGTTCTTCGAGCATATCGCGATAATTTATCCGCTCGGCGAGAATTTCCTCATTCACGTCCCGCATGTCCTTTTCGCGTTCCCACGCACGTTCGGCCGCGTCCTTTTTCTTATGATACTCGGCGAGTTTTTCGGCGGATTTTTTCACGCTTTCGTGGTGTTTGTCCATCATTTGCTCGGCAGTCTTGTCGCAGACCTTCAAAGCATCGCGAAAAGCTTCCAGGGCGCGCTCCCGTTCGGGTTCGCCCGCCCTTTTCGCGCCGCGCCCGGCACGTTCGCGCGCCATCGCTGACATAACTTCCATTTGGGCATTGCCGTTGATATTCGAGACGCTCATGCGCGGATCCCTCCCTGAATCTCCACCATAGCCCGCGGACTGGTATGGTATACGCGTTCCATCGCGCGTGAGGATATTATAACTCAAAAAATTCAGCACGCCGCCGAGATGCGGAGGCGACAGATAAACGCGTTTTCCCGAAATGCCGCCCATTGTCCGCCTTCCGCGCTCTCATATTCGCGCGATGTTCATTTGCCTTCGCGTTCGTCCGGAATAAATTCCGCGCTCTCGGCCCACATCAGCGATTCGGGGTTTTGCAGAGCGGCGTATGTATCAGAGTCCAGAAAATTGAGATATGCCTTGTCGAAATCAATAGATTGCCGTTCCGCTATCATGCTCACGACATGAATAACCGCAATCGAGACACCTGTAGCATCCATCATCGGCAACCAATAAGCCGCAGCACTTGGGGCACCGCATATCGTTATCGTCATCGTCCTCTTTCCATTCTGACATTTAAATCCTCTCCTCCCATAATTTATTTTCCCTGACGAGATTCATGTTTTCATTCTCGACGCGAGAGCATCCTCGGCGAAAGAGACGCTTTCGTCCGGAGTGTGGGTGTGAAGCGTATCGTATTCTCCGCGAATCAAATTGAAAATATCATATCGTCTGAACAAATCGTACGCGGTCTTGGCGTCTATGTCATTTTTGAAAGAATAACCCTCTAACGCGGCAACCACCTTGAGATTTTCGTCTCGTTTTCTATCCAATCCAGTCACCCCGGCAACAAGCGTATGCGTCTTACACGCGAATTCCGTCCATAATTTTACTCTCTCAGATTGACTGATAGCTCTGAATTTCAGGGGCCATTATATTCCAACGACGAGTTCCTCGTCGGGTAAAATTCGTCGATTATTCTTCTATCCATTCTTTTCGCTCTTTTTTTGAAACGCCCCATTCCACTGTCGCGTTCCATTTCTTAATATCGCAGTATCTGCAAAATTGAACCGGTTTGCATAGAAAATCCAAGATTTCGTCCATGCTCCTCGCTTTGTATATGTCTATATAATCTTCTTCCGTGACTACAAAGTTTTCACCGTGATACTCGTTCAAATATTGAATATACGCGATAGTGGGACATGTGTATAATTTACCTTCGTATAAATTTATACAGTTATTTGCCTGGGGACACAATCTGAAATTTTCTTCCATGTTTTGTCCGCCTTTGACATCCAGTTTCATTTCGTGCCATTGCAATCCGGTATTTGCGCTCAGACGTAAAATTTTTACATTGTATTGCCGGGCCAATCCGTCGATTTCATCATTGTTTATTTTTATGGGATATTTGCTTATGTGTATGTGAATGCCGTTTTTTCCGCAGGTCTCCCAAAACTCTTTCGGCTGTTTCGGTAAAAGTATCCCGTTGGTGACAATATCGAGCGTTGCTTTGGGAAAATACTTCCTTCCCGTATTCAAAATATCGACGACGTTTTTATGCAGTAAAAGTTCCCCTCCCATAAAACGGATTCCTTCCAGCAGACCGCCTGATAATCCGGCGATTCTTTCACAATCTTTTTTGAATATGCCGGCGTCGAGAAATTTTTCTTTTACAACGAGCGGGGAAAAATGGTTGCAGCCTTTGCAGTTCAAATTGCAATGATCCGCGAGATGCATTTCAAATTTCAATAACTTTCTGCGTTTCGGTCCCTCCCTATGTCTTTTATTTGCCAGATAATTTCTCCGAACTTGTAAAATATATTCGGGGATAATTTTTTTGATAACTTCCTTCGTGTACTGCCTCATTTGCCGTCAACCTCCAAAATTTCATTCGCGCGATGTTCCCGCGGTTGCGACAAAGGACGCGAACTCGTCAAGGTACCTGTTGTATAAGCAGGTGTTTTGAAAAATTCGCGGTTAAACGGCGTAATGTATTGAAACGCAAGGGCTGAGTGATTAGTTGGTCATAAAAAATTTTTGCGAAAAAAGCGGGGCTGAATCCGAAATTTTTTCACGGATATAGACAATCAGCGGAAAATAAGATATATTTTCAAGACACCTGCTTATACAATACGTGTTCCGAAGGGCTCGTCACGGACGTGCGTAAAACGGCCGTGAATTGTTTATAATAATGCTTGTCAAATTTAAACACGCGGAGAGCGGTGACCGATGTATAGATAAATTGCTCGCGAACTTGTTTATGGCAATACTTGATCGGTTATAGTGATGAATAACGCGCAAATAATGATTGTCAGAGCTTCTATATTCGGTCACCACTCCCGCGTATATTTCGGCGGCCTTGATGCGCTATAATTCTCCTCATTGGACGGTGACATGTCATGCCCAGCGGGGGAAAAAATTCCGGAAAAAATAAAAATTACGGCCCGCCCGGTTTGCGCGAACCGAAAGAAACGTCCGCCCGCCAAGATTTGAAACTTGTCGTCATCCTCAAGGACAGAATAAGGGGACATGTGAACCAGAGCAGGGGCGTTGCCGCGTGGATGTCAAAGCGCGCTGGCGCCGAAGTCGCCGAGATCGAAATACCCGAGTTCAAGGGCATTGCCCGTCTCAATGTCAGACGGTCGGCGGCGGCGCTTCTCTACGGAAGTAAAAGGAGCGCGCGCGAATGGCTGGCGATGTCCGGGGGCGAGGTCGCCACGAGGGCTCTCGCGCATCTGCTGCTCGAACGCGGGATACGCGAAGGGGACGCGGCGTCGCTCATACTGCTCTCGGCGGGAACCATTCCGGCTTTTTACAATATCGCATTGGGTCTGGTGTGGCGTTGCGCGCGCGCGACCGTCATGACGCCCGGCGTCATCGGCGCCGGCATGTTCGATTTCGCCATTGTTCCCGACCACGACTGTCCCGGCGAATCGCCGAACATATTGCCGACCGTGGGCGCTCCGAACCTGATAGTGCGGGAGGAGCTCGGACCTCCGGGAGAAGCGTTGCTGAGGGAATTTCCCCCGCGGCATGAACGCAGGTGGGGGTTGCTCATCGGCGGCGATGACAAAAATTATCGCGTCAGCGCCTCGTGGATACACGGACAGTTGGGCAAAATATTCCACGAGGCGGAAAAAGGCGGCGTCGACCTTTATATTTCGACGAGCAGGAGGACGTCGCCGGAAGCGGAAAACGCGCTGCGCCGAATGGTTTCGAGCTGCGGCAGCGTCAGGTTTTTCCTCGCCGCGTCCGCCGACCCCTTCAACGCCGTGCCGGGGATACTGGGCGCGTGCGACGAGATATTCGTCACTGACGATTCTGTAAATATGGTCTCGGAAACAGTGACCGCCGGACATCGCGTCATCCTGCTGAGGACCGCGCGCGCGGGAGTGTTCAAAAAACGGCTTCAGTCCGCGACGGCGGCTATGGTGGAGTCGGGGCTGCTGCCCCAAAAAGCGTTGTGGGGAGCGCCGCGTTTCGACATGACGTACGAGTCGTTCAGGAGTATGGGGCTTCTGACGGACTTCGGGGATTGGATGTATGAGCGCAGGCGCGGCGATATATTCCCCGTTTCCGCGGCGGACGCGGATTGGAACCGCGAGGACTTCAACGAGGCGCGCAGGGCGGCCGACTGGATACTGTCGAACCTCCCCGGCATAATTCATCCCGAGGAAGAATCCCGGTAAAAAAAATTTGGGGGGCTGATTCGTATGAAACACGAGAAAATATCTCGCGGGATCGCCGGGAGAACGCGATGAGCGCCGCCGGTCTGGAACGCGCGGTATTGGGACGCGCCGGCGTCAGCGTGACCAGGAGCGGTTTCGGAGCGCTGCCGGTTCAGAGAATTCCCTTCGGGGACGGCGTGGCCCTTCTGCGCGCCGCCCGTGACGGCGGCATAAATTTTTTCGACACGGCGAGGGGCTACGGCGACAGCGAGGCGAAAATAGGCGCCGCGTTCTCCGAAGCGCGTGAAAAAGTGGTGATAGCCTCTAAATCGCCCGGCCTCGCCGCCGAGGACTACGCCGGAGACCTCGAAGAGAGCCTGAAACAGCTCCGCACCGACTACATAGACATATACCAGTTTCACCTGGCGAAAAAGTGTCACCGGCCGGGGGAGCCGGACGGACTTTACGAGGCGGCGACGGCAGCGAAAGCCTCCGGCAAAATCCGGCACATAGGGCTCACCACTCACAGACTGGATGTCGCGGCGGAGGCCGCGGGATCGGGCCTGTACGATACGGTGCAGTTCCCGTTGAGCTATCTGTCCGACGATAAAGACCTCGAACTCGCTTCCGTATGCCGGGAGAACGACGTCGGGCTGATCGCCATGAAAGCCCTCGCCGGCGGCCTCGTCACCGACGCGCGCCCGGCGTGGGTATTTTTGCGGCGGTACGAAAACGTCGTGCCCATCTGGGGCATCCAGCGCGTGAGCGAACTCGATGAATTTCTGTCATTCGAACACGATCCCCCGGCGTTCAGCGAAGAGATAAAAAGCGCGATAGCCCGCGACAGGGAAGATTTGAGCGGTAATTACTGCCGAGGCTGCGCTTACTGTCTGCCCTGTCCCGCCAATATCGAGCTGAACTGGGTGACGCGGATGACGCAAGTATTACGGCGCCTGAAAACCGAGGATTTTCTGACGCCCGAGTGGCGCGCGAAGATGGCCCTGGTCGATGATTGCGTCCACTGCGGCGCGTGCGGATCGCGCTGTCCGTACGAACTCGACACCCCGACGCTCATCGCCGAGGCGTGGCGCGATTACAAGAACTTCACGGCGGAGTGGGACGCGCGCCCCGGGACAATTTGTCAAGGGGAATTGTAAATTTTTTGTGAACGGCAATGAAGATATTGGATGTCAGTGCATCCTTTCAATTCCTCCGCGCGGCTCAAACACGCGGTAATTCGCCCGGAACCGTAAAACGTGTTGTCCGTGTATATCCCGAATCCGCGTCAGTTCGGGAATATCATGCTTTCCAGCGATTCGCCCGCCGGCACCATCGGTGACACGTCGTCGGCGAACGGGATCACGAAATGCACGAGCGCCGGGCCCGGGACGTTGACGGCTTGTTCTATCACGCTGTGTACGTGCTCGGGGCGGTCGGCGTAAAAACCTTCCACTCCCATGCCGTTCGCGATTTTGACGAAATCGGGCCTGCGGCTGTAGATGGTGCTGGAATAGCGTTCGTGATAGAACAATTCCTGCCACTGCTTCACCATTCCGAGACAGCCGTTGTCGAGGACGAACACTTTTATCGGCATCCCGTATCTCGCGTAAGTGTCGAGTTCCTGAATATTCATCATCGCGCTGCCGTCGCCGGCGATACATACGACGGGGAGATCGGGCCTCGCGTAATGCGCGCCCATCGCGGCGGGTATGCCGAAACCCATCGTCCCCAGACCGCCGGAAGTCACGAAACGCCTCGGGTGAAGCGCTTTGTGGTACTGCGCGGCCCACATCTGATGCTGCCCAACCTCGGTCGTGACGATGGCCTCGCTTTTCAGTATATCGTCCATCGCGTCCAATATCTGCCAGGGATGCACTTCGGATGCGCTCGTCTTTCGACAAAGCGGCTCGTCTCTCTCGAAAGCGCGTATCCGCTCAAGCCAGGCTTTTCGAGCGGCGGCGTCCCCGCCCTTCGCCTCGCTCGTCAGGAGCTTCAGCACTCTCGCGGCGTCGCCTATCAGCCACACGTCAGCGTCCACATTTTTACGTATCTCCGCGCTGTCGAGGTCGATATGAATCACACTCGCCTTTCGGGCGAACTCGGCGAGCTTACCGGTGCTTCTGTCGCTGAATCGCGAGCCTACGGCGATTATCACGTCGGCGTTCGTGATGGCCCTGTTGGCGGCCGCATGACCGTGCATCCCCATCATCCCGGCCCTGTTGGGATGATCGTCCGGGATTGCCCCTTTGCCGAGCAGGGAAGTCGTCACGGGTATCGACAGTTTCTCCGAGAACTCCCTGAGTTCGGCGAAGGCGCGCGAGATGTTAACGCCGTTGCCGGCTATCAGGACGGGACGCTCGGCCTCGCGTATCAGCCGGGCGGCCTCATCCATGCGGCTCAAGTCCTCGATTGGCTTGGCCGAGTAACCGGGGTACGCCGAGCAGGGCGCCGACGGACGGACGTACTCTCCCGACGCCTTCTGGAGGTCGCTCGGCACATCCACCACTACCGGCCCGGGCCGCCCCGTCGAGGCTATGAAGAAGGCGTCCTTGACCATCCTTGGGATATCGTCGATGCAACGCGCCTGCATACTGTGCTTCACCAGCGGCATTGATATGCCCAGTATGAACGCCTCCTGAAAGGCGTCGGTGCCGATGGCGGCCGTCGGCACCTGGCCGGTTACGGCCACCATCGGGGCCGAATCCATGCTCGCGTTGGCTATGCCGGTGACCAGGTTCGTCGCGCCCGGGCCTGATGTGGCTATACACACGCCGACGCGGTCTCCAACCCGCGAATAGGCGTCGGCCGCGTGCGCGGCGGCTTGTTCGTGGCGGACGAGAATATGTTCCATCGGGGAATCGTACAGGGCGTCGTAAAGAGGTATGACCTGTCCTCCCGGAATGCCGAATATCGTTTTTACCCCCTCGTCCTCGAGCGCTTTGACGAGAATCTGAGAACCTGACAAAGACAAAGAGACCACTCCCTAAATACGTTTTAAAATCGCGCCGCCGACCTCGCGGCACGAAAACCCGCCGCCGAACTCGAACGGAAACTCGCTTCCCGGCGACGACGAAAGATAGCCGCGGACGGCTTTTTCCACGGCGTCCGCCGATTTTTCGAGCCCCAGATGCCGCAAAAGCAAAGCGCCCGACAATATCGCCGCTATCGGGTTGGCGCGTCCCGTGCCGGCGATGTCCGGAGCGGAGCCGTGAACGGGCTCGAACATCGACAATCCGTCCCCGATATTCGCGCCCGCCGCGGCGCCCATGCCGCCGGCGAGACCGGCCTGAAGGTCGCTCACTATGTCGCCGAACAGGTTGGGGCACAGCAGCACGCCGTAAGCCAGAGGGTCGCGCACCAGATGATAGCACAGCGCGTCCACGTTGACCGTCTCCCATTTGACGGACGGATATTCCGTTTCGATGACGCGCTTCGCCGTGTCCTCGAAAAATCCGTAGAGGGCCGGGGCGGCGTTTGACTTCGTCACTATCGCGAGCTTTCCCTCGCCTCGGGCGATCGTCGTCCGGCAGGCGTAACGCGTTATCCGCTCCACCCCGAGGCTGGTATTCAGCGCCGCCTGAACGGCAAACGGCATGTTCGGAGAGATCGACAGGCTCAGTTTTCCCCGCAGCGAATACCCTCCGCGTTCGAGGTCGAGCGCCGTCTCGAAAGAACCGTCGCTGATGCCGTCGTAGATGCCACCGAGCCCCATGTAAAGGTCTTCGGTGTTCTCCCTGATGACGACGGAATCCATCGTTTTCCCGTCCAGAGGGACGGGTGTCGGCACGTTGGGCAGTGATTTCGCCGGACGAAGATTGATATACTGGTCGAAGACGAAACGGATTTTGAGGAGAATCCCGCGCTCCGGTATTCCGGACTTCACCTGCGGCGAGCCTATCGCGCCCAGCAGCAGGGCGTCGGCCTCGCCCATCTCCGCCAGGGCGGTCTCGGGCAGGATTTCGTTCTTCTCCAGATAGTGCGCCGCGCCGAACGGATAATCAATCCACTCGATGGACGCGCTCTCCAAAGACGCGGCGGCCTCGACCGTCAGCCTGGCCTCTTCGATGACCTCCGGCCCTATGCCGTCGCCGGCGACGACCGCTATGCGGTATTTGTCTTTTTTGTTTTGGACGCTCATTTATCCGCCAACCTTTCCCGGACGTACGGAACCAGTCCGCCGGACGCGAAAATGCCGCGCAAAAATTCGGGCGGCGGGGCAGCGTCGAAAATTTTTCCGTTCGTCCTGTCCGTTATTTTTCCGGCCGCCAAGTCTATTTCGAGTTCGTCGCCGGAGTTTATCGCGGCGCCGGCCTCGGGACATTCGAGAATCGGCAGGCCGATGTTTATCGCGTTTCTGTAGAAAATGCGCGCGTAGGAGGCAGCGATCACGCAGGAAACGCCGTTTGCCTTTATCGCTATCGGCGCGTGTTCCCTGCTCGAGCCGCAGCCGAAATTCGCGCCAGCCACGATCACGTCGCCCACCCGCACCGAGGAAGCGAACGACGAATCGGCGTCCTCCATGCAATGCGGGGCCAATTCCTCCGGAACGCTCGTGGACAGATAACGGGCCGGAATGATCGCGTCGGTGTCTACGTTGTCGCCGTAGACCCATGCGCGCCCGCTTGTAATTCGTTTGGTCATATCTCTGCGTTCATTCCTTTCTTTGAAAAGCGCAAAACGGCGCGGGGCTCCCCGTAAGCGCATCGGGCCTATGGGCGCCCCGTACCCCGCAAGGGGACTAGTCCCCTTGACCCCTTATGAGGGTACAGGGAGCTAGCTCCCTGGCGGGTGCGGGCGGAGCCCGCGGTTTCACCCGATGTCGCGCGGGTCGGTCACGCGGCCCGTCAGCGCGCTCGCGGCGGCCACCTTCGGGCTCGCCAGGATAATCTCGCTGTTCTTGTGCCCCATGCGGCCGACGAAATTCCTGTTGCTCGTCGATACGCAGCGCTCTCCCTCGGCGAGTATGCCCAAATGCCCCCCCATGCAGGGGCCGCACGTCGGAGTGCACACCGACGCGCCCGCCTCGGCGAAAATTTTTATCCACCCGCGGTCCAGGGCCTCGTTGTATACCTCGTAAGATGCGGGAATCACCATCAGCCTGACGCGGTCGTGAACTTTTCTGCCCCTCAGAATATCGGCCGCAGTCTCGATGTCGGACGCGCGCCCGTTGGTGCAGCTTCCTATGAACACCTGGTCGATCTCCAAAGAAGAACACTCGCGCGCGGTTCTGGCGTTGCCGGGAAGATGCGGCAGGGCCACCGTGGGCTCCACGGCGCCCGCGTCTATCTCGGCCGTCCGGAAGTATTTCGCGTCTCTGTCGGGGTATATCGGCGTGAAATCGCGCGATTTTCTGGCGGCGGCATAGGCTAGCGTTTTTTCGTCGGGGACGAATATGCCGCATTTCGCGCCGGCCTCTATGGCCATGTTCGAGATCGTGAACCTGTCGTCCATCGAGAATTCCGCAACCGCTTCTCCGTGAAATTCGAGCGACATGTAGCGTGCCCCTTCGACGCCTATCATCCCTATGAGGTGGATTATCAGGTCTTTACCGGATATCCACTCGGACGGCCTGCCGCGCAGCGCGACTTTTATCGTCTCCGGCGTCCGCAGCCACGTCTCGCCCAGCGCCCAGACGGCGGCGATATCCGTCTGTCCCATGCCGGTGCCCAGAGCGCCGAGCGCCCCGTAAGTGCAGGTGTGGCTGTCGGCGCCCAGCACTATCTCTCCGGGAAGGGCGTTGCCTGTCTCCGGTATGAACGCGTGTTCCACGCCCAAGCGTCCGACCTCCCAGAATTTCAGCCCCTGTTCGCGGGCGAACGCGCGCGCGCGTTTGGCCTGCTCGGCGGAGGCGATGTCCTTGTTTGGCGTGAAGTGATCGATGATTATCGCGCACCGCTCCGGATCGAACACCCGGCGAGCGCCCATTTTTTTGAACTCCTCGACCGCGGGCGGCCCGGTGATATCGTTAGCGAACGCGAAATCCACCCTCACCTGACAGACAGAGCCCGGAGAGACCGCGTCTTTGGTGTGGGAGGCGATGATCGCCTCGGCCATCGTGCGCGGCATCAGATCGCCACCTCGCGCGCCGCCGCCACTGAGTAAAGGCGGTTCACGGCTTCCACGTAAGCCCTCATGGTGGCCTCGATTATATCGGTGCTGGCGCCTCTGCCTTGGGCTTTTATCTCCTTGTAGCGCAGTATCACGTGCGCCTCGCCGACGGCGTCGGCAAGTTCGCTGGTGGCGCGTATGCGGAATTCGGCCAGTTCGGGGGAGAAGGGCAGGATTTTGAGTATAGCCTTGTAGGCGGCGTCGACCGGGCCGTTTCCGTATGCGGCCTCGGTGGTCTCCATGCCGTCGTGCGCCAGAGTGACGGACGCCGTCGGTTTTCCGCCGGAACCGACGGTCACGGCAAAATCTTTGAGTTCGTAACGGCCCTCCGGCGTGAGATGAAGTATGCGATCGAGGAGAAACGCCTCGATATCCCCGTCGGATACGTCCTTTTTCTTGTCGCACAGTTCCTTGAAATATTCGAAAGCCGACGCGCCCTGTTCCGCGCTGAGGCGGTATCCCAACTGCTCTACGCGCTCGTTGAAAGCGTGCCGGCCGGAATGTTTGCCCAAATGCAAATCGGTGCCGGGAGCGCCGACGCTCTCTGGCGTCATTATCTCGTAGGTCGCCCTGTTGCAGAGCATACCGTGCTGATGAATCCCCGCCTCGTGCGCGAACGCGTTTACCCCGACTACGGCTTTGTTGGGCTGAACGGGAACGCCGGTGAGAGTAGAGACGAGTTTGCTGGTTGTGAAAAATTTCCTGGTGTCGATGGCGGTATCCGCGCCGAAATGATCCTTCCTCGTGCGCAGGCTCATCACCGTCTCCTCCATCGAGGCGTTGCCAGCCCGCTCGCCGAGGCCGTTTATCGTGCACTCGACCTGACGCGCCCCCGCCCTCACGGCTGCCAGAGAATTCGCCACAGCAAGCCCCAGGTCGTTATGACAATGCACCGACCATATGACTCCCGGCTTGTTCACGCGGGCGATCACGGTCTTGCAGAACTCCTCGAACTCGCGGGGCATGGCGTAACCAACTGTGTCGGGGATATTGCACGTCGTCGCGCCCGATTCGACCGCGAGCGAAAAGACCTCCGCCAAAAAATCCATGTCGGAGCGGCTGGCGTCCTCGGCCGAGAACTCGACGTCGGGCGTGATGCTCCGGGCGAGTTTCACGCCGTTTTCGATCTCCTTCAGCACGCCGTCGGGAGAGAGTTTGAGCTTGTACTCCATGTGAATAGGGCTGGTCGCGATGAAAATGTGTATCCTCGCCCGCGCCGCGCCCCGCAGCGCCTCGCCCGCCGCGGTGATGTCGCTCTCCCTGGTGCGGGCAAGCCCCGCGATTACGGGCGCGCGCACCTCGGCGGCCACCGCGGCCACCGCGTCGAAATCGCCCTTCGACGACGCGGGGAAACCGGCCTCGATGATGTCGACGTTCAGGCGCTCGAGGGCTTGAGCGATCCGCACTTTCTCGCCCGTGTTGAGGTTGATGCGCGCCGCCTGTTCGCCGTCGCGCATCGTCGTGTCGAAAATACGAACGATGTCTTCCGCCCGGGCCATGATCAATACTCCGGCGCTTCCTTCTTGACCATCCACGGCATCATGCCGCGAAGCTCGCCGCCCACTTTCTCGATCAACTGATCGCGCTCCGCGGCGACCCATTTCTTCATCCTGGGTCGTCCCGCCCTGTTCTCCAAAATCCAATCCTTGGCGAAACTTCCGTCCTGTATCTCCCCGAGTATCTTCTTCATGTTGGCCCTCGCGGCTTCGTCGATGACCCTCTTGCCGGAAACCGCGTCCCCGTACTTGGCGGTGTCGCTGACGGAGTAGCGCATCCAGGTGAGGCCGCCCTCGAAGATGAGGTCGACTATCAGCTTGACCTCGTGCAGGCACTCGAAGTACGCCACTTCGGGCTGATATCCGGCCTCGACCAGCGTGTAGAAACCGGCCTTGATGAGTTCGCTGAGCCCGCCGCAGAGAACCGCCTGCTCGCCGAAGAGGTCGGATTCGGTTTCTTCCTTGAACGTGGTCTCCAAAATTCCGGCCCTGCCGGCCCCGATGCCCACTCCGTAAGCGAGCGCCATGTCACGCGCTCTGCCGGACGCGTCGCGGTAGACGGCCAGAAGCGCCGGAACGCCCTTGCCCTCGGTGTACATCCTGCGGACGATATGGCCGGGGCCTTTGGGGGCTATCATGAACACGTCGTTATTTTTCGACGGCACGACCTGCCCGAAGTGCACGGCGAACCCGTGCGCGAAAGCGAGCGCCGCGCCGTCCTTCATGTTCGGCGCGACTTCCTTATTATAGGTGTCGGCCTGAATGTGGTCGGGAATCAGGAACATGATGATATCGGCGCGCTTCGACGCTTCGGCGACGGAAAAAACCTCGAAGCCGTCGTTTTCGGCCGTCCCGCGCGATTTACTTCCCTCGTGAAGGCCGATTATCACCGATACGCCGCTCTCCTTCAGGTTTTGGGCGTGCGCGTGTCCCTGACTTCCGTAACCGAGTATCGCCACCGTTTTCCCCGATAAAACTTTCAGATTCGCGTCCCTGTCGTAGTACACTTTCGCCATAGCAAAAACTCCTCCCAAATATGTAAATTATTTTTATTCCGCCCAAAATCGCGGGCTTTGCCCGCACCCACCAGGGAGCCAGCTCCCTGGACCCTTTTAAATTTTAATGGATCAAGGGGACTCCCATAGGCCCGATGCGCTTACGGGAAGCCCCGCGTTGGCCTTACACGGCGTTGCGGGACAGCGTCTCTCCCTCAGCCATGAGCATTCCCATGCCGTAATTTTTCATGGGGCGTTCGCCGCCGCGTGGCTCTTCTCCGTTTCTGAAACCCGCGCGGCTCAGCGCGACCGAGCCGGAGCCAGCCATCTCAAGTATACCGTAAGCGCGAAGCGCCTCCGTGCAAGCCCGCATCTTGCCCTCGTCGCCGGTCACCTCGAGCGTCAGCGCGTCGCTTCCCATATCGACCACCCTGCATCTGAAAACGTCGGCTATCTGGAGTATATGAGGCCGCGTTTCCATGTTCGCCCTGACCTTGATGAGGGAAAGCCGGCGCTCGACGAATTTTCCGCCGTGATTGAGGTTTTCGACCGATATCACCTCGACGAGCTTGACGAGTTGTTTTTCCACCTGTTCGTGAGCCCACTCGTCGGCGTCGATCATTATCGTGAAGCGCGATATGCCCCGCGTGTCAGTCCGCGACACGCTCAGGCTCGCGATGTTGTAATTGCGCCTGTAAATGAGGCTCGCTATCCTCATCAACACGCCCGGACTGTCCTGTGTAAGCACGCTGAAAGTACATCTCATGACATCCCCTCCGTCTCCCGAAAATTCAGGAATTATAAATACGCGAAAGCATCAAAAAAAACCGGGACCCTCAAAGGGTCCCGGCCCGGCTTCGACTAGCTCTGGTTCAAGCGCCAATCGGCCTCGGGCGGGACCCGCGGCTAAGTACCAAAACCAGAATTACCACAAAACCAACAGCTATTTTCATGTACAACGAGATCCCTCCTCCCAAGCTCGAATGAAATACGCACTCAAATCGTTTGGCATTTTATACGCGGCGCGGCGCTCTGTCAATAGCGTTTTTGAATCTTGTTGCCGGACTATGATAATGTCACCCCTTAACGGGACAGTAAAAATGTCACCCCCCCCTTCTCCAAAAAGAGAAGAAGGAAGACGCGGATAGGGCGGCGCGGAAAATTTCTCGGTAATTGAGATAATGGGGAGATGAAGAACAGTGGCGATATCAAATTGAGCATAAAA
>JAIRKI010000076.1 GCA_031260185.1 Synergistaceae bacterium
CGCTTTGGAGGATCACTTGGTCGATGAGCTTTTAAACTTGAAAACTCTCCGGAGATTACACGCTCCATTACCTCATGGCCTTGGATAATTAATGCCTTGTTGATTTAGAAATGGAATAACATCATCATTGACAGAGTCGGCTTGACTATTGCCGTTTTGCCCTGTCTGTGATATATTTGGGGTATTGGAATTGCTCTTTCGGTTTGCGTTAGTTTCCGGCGTTCTCTGGCTCGTCCGAACGTTGAATTGCGAAGTCGAACCGGTTCCAGAGCCGGTTGCGAGCGGTTCGCTCCTCGCGAAGAGCAATTTCTTTTTCTTGAAATAAGCGTCACGCGCGATCCATGCGGTTTTTCCCTTGTATATGCCTTCCTCGTCCTTCGAAAACTCTACCGCTACTATTCCGTTGCCCTTAGGAACGGGCTTGGTGAGCAGTATCGAATTGCCCGAGCCTTCGTAAATGTTTTGGTAATCGCTTACAACATCGACAATCATGCTTAACGTATCCGTGTACCCGGCGTTTCGTATCTGTCCGCCGTGCCCGTGTTTGCCGTCAATGCCGCTCTCGGAATGTTTTATCATGCCTACGTTGACATGTATCTCGCCTGGGGCGATCCCGGCCTGCCGCGCGGGAGAAGCATCGCTCCGCGATCCCCTGCCGCTCTCGGTTTCCAACCTGCCCTCACGGGAACAGCCCGCTTCGTTGCGGTTTTCTGCCTTCATCGCGATGTCTCGCCTCCCGAACTTCTGAGAACCGCCACTGTTCTGCCCTTCCCGACAGTTTCCTGTGGCTTCCGATAAGATGTTCAGGGCAGCCGGCTTCCTTATGTATCCGCCTTTCGACTTCGTGGCATAAGCAGACGACCAACGAGCAAAGCGAGTTGTGTCGGTCGCTTAGTGTTTTCACCAAATAGCCGCCGGTCCTTGCCTCTTCCTTCTTAGGAGGTGTGCAAAAATAAACTTTACAACTATATGATACTGTGTCATAATTTTAGGTATGGATATTAGCGGAGAAAACAGAATCAAAATAATGCTGCCAATGCTGAACGAAAAGCAAAGAAGATTAGACCTCCTCGGGAATTATAGCGGTTTATAGTGCATTAACATAATAAATATAAATATATTCGCCTGACTATAACCAAATTGAAAAATCTTGGGCAAATATGAAATGCGCTTTAAAATACCTGAATATATCAGGAAATTGATTCCGGAATATAATTGCGTCATCAGAGGCGGAACCCATTATGGTTTGCTACGCGCGGGCAAATGAATGAGCGACGTGCCCCGTTGCGGCAATTGTAACCTGTAACGACAAAACGGAAAAAAATTCGGTATCATGTATAAAAAGGAGGATCATAACGTCCGATAATGTAAAAAGACAGGTGACGGAACGAAATCGAGGTGACCAAGGATGAATATAAAATCGGTTGTTCAGGCCGGAGCGGTTCAGGATATAGCTCATCAATCAGCGTATCTTTACGATGTTGATCGTCAGTTTCTTCCCCCAAAATCTCCGAATCAAAACAGAAATATAGTCCTCGACGGTCCGGGGAGGATGGAGACCATTTACCAGTACCGGCAGATCGAGGGCTGGCTGGGGGATGTGCCGGTATCGTTCGTATACCTGATGGCTTACCGTTCGTACGAGCACACCAAGTACGTCTTTTCGGACTACGACAAGAGATTCGCGGTATCGAACACCAACAGCTGGATCGTCTGACAAAGCGGCGTCTCGGTCGCGCCGGAGAGGGATGATTCAAAATATCTTAATCTATTGACGCGCCGCGTCGGCCGCATTAAGATTGAATAAATACCGGCAGACAGGATGGGGTGAATTGTGTGATGAGTGAAGAGACAAAGGGAGCTGAAGTCACCGTATATTCGACGAGCAGCTGTCCGTGGTGCGTGAAGGCCAAGGAATATTTGTCGTCCATTGACGTGCCGTTTCACGCCGTTGACGTGGGCGTGGATCGCGAAGCCGCGAAAGAAGTGGTTCAGAAAACCCGGCAGCGCGGCGTGCCGGTGGTCAAAGTCGGCGAGCGCTATATAGTGGGTTTCGACCGGGACGCCATAAATTCCGCATTGAAAGAAGCGGCGCTCGTCTGAAGCTGGATCATACACGGCAGGATTGGAGCCGCGGGGGAGAAGGCGCCTCGCGGCTCTTTTGGGATAAAATTATCGCGGTATCGGACATGAACGGGCTGACGGACAAAACAATCGCAGGGAGTGATTTCATGAGGTGTAAACACATCGTCAGAGGAATGAATTTTCACGCTTTTCACGGGGTCCTCGAGGTGGAACGCGAGTTGGGCCAGGTTTTTTCGGTCGACGTAACCGTCGAGTTTGACGGCGACCCGTCGGACACGAATCCCAAGGCCGAATCGTTCGTGTGTGACGCCGACATATTCGAAATATGCCGCAACGTCGTGATGGCGACCAAGTACAGATCGATCATCAACCTCGCCGCTAAAATAGCGCGCGACGTGATGACGGAGTATGCCAATGTCACGAACGCGACGGTCTCGGCCACGAAGAAACAGCTTTTTATCCAGGGAAGCGTGGACAGCAGCACGGCCGAGGTATCGTACAGCAGGGCCGATCTCGGCCCCGCGCCGAAAAAGAAGGCCCGTCATGAGTGAAATGGGCGTTTCGTTCTCGTTCGGCGCTTCGGCGGGAAGGGAGCACGGTTTCGCGAACCGGCTCGATTCGATCGCGCCTCTGTGCGCCGAAGCGGCGTCATGGATTGTGGACGGCGCTTCCCGCGGCGAATCCGGCTTCGGCTGGTACAACCTGACAGAGCAGGACCCGTCGCCGATAATCGAAGCGGGCGAATGGCTCTCCGGATACGAAGCCATAATCGACGTCGGCATCGGCGGCTCGGCTCTCGGCAATCTGATGCTCAACCAGGCGCTTCTGCCAATGTATTTCAACGAGGGTGAGCGCGCCCCGAAATTTTACCTCGCTGACAACCCCGATCCGGAAAAGACCGCCGCGATATGGGAGAGGGCGCGCGGCAAAAAAGCCGCTCTCATAGGTGTGAGCAAGTCCGGCGCGACCGCCGAGACCATGTCGCAGTTCCTCTGGTTTCGTTCGCGCATGGCCGAAAACGGTCACAATCCCGACGGCGACATACTCGTGATAACGGATCCCGAAAGGGGCGTGTTCCGCTCGTTCGCAGTGGACACCGGAGCGCGTTCGCTGGTGATTCCGCCCTCGGTCGGCGGGAGATACTCCGTGCTGTCGGCCTGCGGGCTCGTGACCGCCGCCGCTTTGGGCGCCGACGTCCGCGCGGTACTGTCGGGCGCGGAGGAGATGAAGCGTTTCCTCGCCGGGAATAAACCCGGAAACAACCCTGCCATCCGCCTCGCTGCGCTGAACTGTCTTCATTCGGTATCGGGACGCCCGATGACCGTCTTGATGCCGTACTCCAACAGGCTGGAGACATTCTCCGAGTGGTTCGCCCAATTGTGGGGCGAGAGCGTCGGCAAGGACGGAACCGGCTCGACGCCGATCCGAACGCTCGGGGCGATAGATCAGCATTCGCAGGTACAGCTTTACACCGCTGGTCCCGACGACAAGTTCTACACGATAATAAACGTCGCGGAACGCGGATGCGAAATAGAACTCCCAAAAGTATCCGACAAATCCCTGATGAGCCTGTCGTACCTGTCGGGACGGAAACTCGGCGGGATGCTGAGTATGGAGGCAGCGAGCACGGCCGCCGCCCTCGTCAAGGCCGAGCGCCCCGTAGTCTGGATAGAACTCGCGAAACTCGACGCGCATACGCTCGGCGGCCTGATTTTCTTTTTCGAATACATGACCGCGGCAGCGGGCAGGCTGATGAGGATCAACCCTTTCGATCAGCCGGGGGTGGAGCAGGGCAAGCGCTACACATACGGAATGATGGGCAGGGACAACTACGCCGCCGACGCGGATGAAGCCGCCGAACTGTTCCGGAGCGTGAAAGAGGACACGATAAAGGCGTAAAAAACGAATACGCGCGCGGCGACGGACGTCTGGCGAGGCGAATGTAACCGCCTTCAGCGCTGAATTCCACTCCGCTCGCCCTACGGGGCCGCCGTAACAAGGGGGCTCGTAGGGCGAGAATCTTTTGGGGACCGGGGCAGCGGAATCTTGATGGTTTCTGAAAAACCGCGCGAATATTTGGCGAACGGCGCGGAAGCGGCGTTAAGACGGAGTATAAAGGACGAAAGCGCCATTATAGTGCTTTAAGTTAAAATACTGTATATGTTCTTGAGGTTGCTTTGATTTCTTGCCTAGTGTGAACACGCGCTAATGACGTTGCCTGAAATTATTGCGTTCAATACATGAATTTCTGCTTTTGTTTGAATTAAAGGGAACCTCTAAAAATCATCATTGAGACATAGTGGAAAAAAACACCGTCAAGGTGATATGATAACCGTAATATCAAGCTATTATACAGAGAGGTGTATCTATAAAACTGCCGGCAGCTTGCGGGGTATCTTGGCAATGAGACGCCGTACGCGATTACGCGATACAGCGGTTTCTATGCCACGGACGGTTCAGCGCGGACGAAATAAGAGATATAACACGGGATTACGTAGGAGAAAAGCTTGGAGATGAAGATGGGATACTCGTAGTGGATGAGACAGGATTTTTAAAGCAAGGGAAGAAATCCCGCGGAGTAAAAAGACAGTACAGCGGGGCGAATAGAAAATTGTCAGATTGGCGTGTTTTTATACCAGCGACCAGAAACATTTGCCAATCCTGTAGGGGCAGGCTAAGGCAAGGCTGGTAGTTTTTCAGACATGCGGACAAGTTTTGGCAAATCTTTCTGTCCGCGAGTATAACATACGCAAGCGCCAAAGGACATGCCCCAATAGGCAGACGGTTATATATGCCCGAAGAATGGATAGAAGACAGAGATCGGTGTAAAGAAGCGGGCGTGCCGGAAACGGTGATGATATTCCGGACAAAGCCGCGAATGGCGCTTGAGATGATTCGGGACGCCACCGCGCCGAGCGCATCAAGCTGTTGCCATGTGGTATCACTATCGTCATTCGCGTGTTTTACAACTGTAATACTAGTGTGAACACGCTCTACATGAAGCGGGTTCTTTTTCGACGCGTCTCGATACGAGCGCCGCAATGTCTTGCAGTCTATGGCGATGACGCCTTCGATCTTTTCGGACAGCGACTTTGCCCATTCGACAACGCAATCCGAAAATTCTTTAATAGCGCCCATGCGCACCCAAAATAACGAACTGACGCGTGATGCGCGCCCCTACACATGGATTTGGCGAAAAAATTTTTGCGTTTTCGCAAATTTTTATGGTATAATTTGAAAAAGTTTTTAACGGAGGCGGTTGTGGTGTCTCGATTTGAATTCGTAAGCTGTCGATTGGCGATACAGGTTTGTGTAGGGCATTTTCCGGACGGACGCGAGCGTCACCGCACGTTCAGTTTGAAAGATATCAAGTCGGACGCGGACGCCGCCGCCCTGATCACCGTGGTTCGCGCCATTGGTTCGCTCCTCGCTCATCCTGTCACACACGCGCGGCTCATTGTAAAAAGCAGGCGCGTGCTGTTCGACGTTAAATCCGACATGCCCGTAAGGGACGCCGCCTTGGGCGGCACGTTTGCCGCTCCTGAAACGCGCGGCGGCACGCCGGAAATGCCCGGGCGCGAAACAAAATCCCGCGTCGCGGGAGCACGAATGAAAAGCGTTTTCGCGAAATCGTCGGAACCGACCAAAACAGCCGCCGATGTGCTTTTGTTTTTTAAAATTTTTAAAAATTTTTCGCGGTCTTTCGAAGGCCCTGTCAAAAATATCGGCAAATTTTTGAATATGCCTGTACAATCAACCCATAAATCTTGAAGAAAACATAAATGGCGGATGAGGATGTTGCGGCGCGCGCGTTGCGCGCGCACCGCGAGACGAGAGGAAAGTTCCTCATGGGCAGCAAGATGCCCATCGAGACGATGGACGATCTGTCGATCGCGTACACTCCGGGCGTGGCCGAGCCGTGCCGCGAGATAGCGCGCAACCCCAACGCGGTCTACGAGGTCACTTCAAAATGGAACACCGTGGTTGTCGTCACCGACGGCAGCGCGGTGCTGGGGCTGGGAGATATAGGGGCGGAGGCCTCCCTGCCGGTGATGGAGGGAAAGAGCGTCCTCTTCAAACGCTTCGCCGATATCGATTCATTTCCTCTCGCCATCCGCACACGCGATACCGACAAAATAGTCGAGACGGTTGCCCTTTTGACGGCCGGTTTCGGAGGCATCAACCTGGAGGACATATCAGCGCCGAGGTGTTTCGAGATTGAGCGCCGCCTTCAGGAAGCCTGCGATATACCGGTCTTTCACGACGATCAGCACGGCACGGCGGTGATATCGCTCGCCGGCCTGATCAACGCCCTCGAGATCGCGGGCAAAAAACTCCCCGGCATAAAAATAGTTTTCAACGGGGCCGGCGCGGCCGGCGCCGCCATATGCAAGTTTCTGCTCTCCGCCGGCGCGTCGAACATCGTCATGTGCGACCGCGCCGGGGCCATCTACAAGGGCCGCCCAGAGGATATGAACCAGTCAATGGACGAACTGGCCGCCATCTCGAACCCCGGGGGCGAGCGCGGCAGTCTGGCCGACGTCATCAGGGGAGCCGACGTTTTTATCGGCGTCTCCGCCTCCGGCACGGTGACGGGCGATATGGTGAGGTCGATGAACGGGAACGCCATAGTGTTCGCCATGGCGAACCCGACGCCCGAGATATTTCCCGACGAGGCGCGCGCGGCCGGCGCCGCCGTCGTCGCGACGGGCCGGAGCGATTTCCCGAACCAGATCAACAACTGCCTCGGTTTCCCCGGCATTTTTCGGGGCGCTCTCGACGTGAGGGCGCGGCGCGTAAACGAGGAGATGAAACTGGCCGCCGCGCGCGCGCTGGCCGGCCTAGTCGCCGAAAACGAACTGCGCCCGGATTATATAATTCCGCAAGCGCTCGACCCCAGAGTCGTCCCCGCCGTGGCCAAAGCCGTCGCCGATGCCGCCGTCAAGACCGGAGTGTCGCGGATATGATATTTAAACCCGGAGGCAAAACCTCGGGGCTCCGCCCCGAACCCCGCCGGGGAACCAGGTCCCCGGACCCCTTTTATGAATTTTTTATAAAGAGGGTGCAGGGAGCACGCTCCCTGCCGGGTTCGGGCGGAGCCCGAGGTTTTTCTCCCCGGGTTTGACGGAGAAATTTTCTTGGGCGTTTCGCTTTACAGAAAATACAGGCCGAAGATATTTCGCGAGGTGGTGGGACAGGATTCGGCGGTGGAGATACTGCGGGCGTCGTATTTGGCGGGCAGGCTGGGGCACGCGTATTTATTCTCCGGGCCTCGGGGATGCGGGAAGACCACGGCGGCCCGCCTTCTCGCCAAGACGGTGAACTGCCGGAACGTGTCGGGCGGCGGTGAGCCGTGCTGCGAGTGCGAGTCGTGCAAGGCGGTAGCGGCGGGGAACCACATGGACGTCATGGAGATCGACGGTGCGTCGAACCGCGGCATCGACCAGATACGCGAACTCAAGTCTCACGTTGGGCTCGCGCCGTTTACGGGCGGCACGAAGGTATATATACTCGACGAAGTCCACATGCTGACTCCCGAGGCGTTCAACGCGCTGCTGAAAACGCTGGAGGAGCCGCCGCCGTCGGTGATGTTCATTTTCGCCACCACCGAGCCGCACAAGGTGCCGGTGACAATACGCTCGCGCTGCCAGCACATACCCTTTCACAGGATCACCGCCGAGGTAACGGCGGAACAACTGGCGCGCATCGCGTCGGAGGAGGGCGTGCCCGCGGACGGCGCGGCGCTGTGGGAGATAGCCCGCGGCGCGGACGGCGCGTTGCGCGACGCGATATCGCTCTTCGAACAGGCGATGGCTATGGGGCACGGCGAGCTGTCGGCGGCCTCCGTGACCGCGCTTTTCGGCGGCGGGGGCAGGGCGGAGATGGAGCGCTGGATAGTTCAGGTGCGGGAGCGCCCCGACGAAGCGTCGGGCGCGCTCAGGAGGACGCTCGACCTCGGCGTGTCCCCCGAACGCTTCCTCGACGGCCTGTTTCCACTCCTGCGCGACATGTGGACGTTCGCGCTGTGGGGCGAAAATTCGTTTGCCGGCGCTTCGCTCTCCGACGAGGAAAAAAAATTTTTGCGGCGCGAAACGCCGAATTGGGACAGGGACGCGCTGAGACTCGCCGCCGCCGCGATGGCGTCCCTCTACCCTCGGGCCAGATTGGGCCTGAAAAACGACGTGTTCTCCGGCCTGCTGCTGTTCGAGCTGCTGGGCGCGCTCGAAGGCAAAGACGCCAAAACGGAGCCTCAATCTCCGGGCGAAATACCAAACGCGCCAAACGTACCGAACATGACAAACGCGCCGAAAACGTCCGTGCCTCCTCGCGCCGCGCCCGCGGAAAAAGCGCCGGTTGCCGAAAAAACCGTTTCGTCCGAAAAAATATCCGTGCCCGAGACGCGCGTATCCGGCCCGATCGACGGGAAACAAGCGCTGCTTGAACTTGCGCGGACGGATTTGACGCTCGCGGCGGCCATGATGGATGTCCGGATTTTGTACGGCGGCGGGCGGGCAGTGTTCGATTTTTCCGGGGCGCCGAAGGCAGCGGAGACGGCGTTGTCAGGCGCGAGAGCGATAAACGCCGTGCTGTCGGCGTTCGGGCTCGCGCCGGATGAAACCCAAGCGGTGACCCACTCAAAAAGTACAAGGACCGACGCGGAGCTTGCGGACGCTTCCAGACGCCCGAAAAACATGCCTACGGCGGCCGAGATCATATCCGCCCGTCTCGGCGCGGATATACTGATGTCGAAAAGATTGGATTCCGAAGACATGGAAATGGGAGAAACGGAAGATGAACAGCTCTGAAAAACCTTTTGTGCACCTCCACGTTCACAGCGAATACAGCCTCCTCGACGGGGCGAGCAGATGCGACGACCTGGCGCGGCTCGCGTCCGAGATGGGCATGGGCGCGGTCGGCCTCACCGACCATGGGGTGATGTACGGTATCGTGGAATTTTACAAAGCCTGCAAGAGCAACGGCGTCAAGCCGGTCCTCGGCTGCGAGGTGTACGTCGCGCCGAACGGGCACACCAGGCGCGACGAAAACGAAAAATTTCACCTGGTGCTCCTGGCCGAAAACGACGAGGGCTACCGCAATCTCACGAAGCTGGTCTCCATCGCCTGCACCGAGGGTTTTTACTATAAGCCGAGGATCGACCACGACCTGCTGGCCCGGCACAAAAACGGCCTCATAGCAATGTCCGCGTGCCTGGGGGGGGAGATACCGTCGCTGATTTCGGGCGGCGACGTCGACGGCGCGCTGTCGCGGGCCGTCCTTTACCGTGACATAATGGGGCCCGAAAATTTTTTCCTCGAAATACAGGGCAACTCCCTGCCGGAACAGGCATTGGTCAACAAGACGCTGATAGGCATGTCGCGCGAACACGGTTTTCCGCTGGTCGCGACGAACGACTCGCACTACATCAAACGCTCCGACGCGGAGTGGCACGACGTGCTGCTCTGCGTGCAGACCAAGAGCACCGTGAACGACGAAAAAAGATACCGTTTCAAGGGCGACGATTATTATTTCCGTTCCCGCGAGGAGATGTGGGACATATTCGGGGCCGAGGTACCCCAGTCGCTCGTCAATACCGCGCTCGTCGCCGAACGCTGCAATGTGGAGATGAAATTCGTCGAGGACGGCGGGCGGTATTACCTTCCCGATTTCAGCATACCGGAGGGGGAGACGCTCGAAAGCCACCTGCGCAAAATGGCCCGCGCGGGGCTCGAAAAGCGCATGTCCGGGACAGTGCCCGGCGAATACGCGCAAAGGCTGGAGTACGAGCTGGGCGTGATAGAGCAGATGGGGTTCTCGGGATATTTCTGCATAGTGGCCGATATCATCGGCTACGCCAAAGAGAGCGGCATACCGATAGGACCGGGGCGCGGTTCCGCCGCCGGTTCCGTCGTTGCGTGGTCGCTGCGGATAACCGATCTCGACCCGATTAAACATGGGCTTCTGTTCGAACGTTTTCTCAATCCCGAGAGGATATCCATGCCCGATATCGACACCGACATATCCGACAAGCAGAGGGACGAGGTGATCGGTTATATAGTGAGGAAATACGGCGCGGATCACGTGTCGCAGATAATCACGTTCGGGCGCATGATGAGCAAACAGGCGGTGAAGGACGCGGGCCGCGCGATGGGGATGCCTTACGCCAAGGTCGACAGCGTGGCGAAGCTCATACCTGATCATATAAAGTCGGGAATAAAGAGCATCCCCGACGCAATATCGAAGATGCCGGAACTGAAAGCCCTCAGCGACTCCGACCCGGAGGTGAAAAAACTTCTCGACACGGCGAGCAGCATGGAGGGTTTGGCGCGCCACTGTTCGCAGCACGCCGCCGGAATAGTGATAACCCCGCTCCCGACGAACGAGATGGTGCCCGTCACCAAAATAGAGGACTCCATCGTCACGCAGTACTCGATGGATCCCATAGAGAAGCTCGGTCTGGTCAAGATGGACTTTCTCGGCCTGCGCAACTTATCGATCATACAGGACGCCCTCGAGAATATAAAGGCGAGTGGATATCCCCCGCTCGATCTCGAAAATATTCCGCCGGACGACGCCCTTACGTTCGAGATGCTGCGCGGAGCCGACACCCTGGGCGTGTTTCAGTTGGAATCGCAGGGCATGAGGAACCTGATACGCCGTCTCAAGCCCGACAGGTTCGAGGACCTGATCGCCCTAGTCGCCCTTTACAGACCGGGGCCGCTCGACAGCGGCATGGCCGACCAGTATGTGGAGCGCAAGCACGGGCGCGAGCGCGTGGAATATCCGCACCCCCTGCTCACCGAGGCGCTTTCGGAGACCTACGGCGTCATGGTGTATCAGGAACAGGTCATGCAGTGCGCGGCGAGCCTCTCGGGCTACACGCTGGGCGAGGCGGATTTGCTGCGCCGCGCTATGGGAAAGAAGAAAAAAGAGGCGATGGCCGAACAGCGCGACAAATTCGTGACGGGCGCGGTGAAAAACGGCGTTGATGGTAAAAAGGCGTCCGAAATATTCGACGCCATAGAAAAATTCGCCGGTTACGCCTTCAACAAATCGCACAGCGCGGCATACGCCCTTATAGCGTATCAGACGGCTTATCTCAAAGCCCATTACGGGGCCGAGTTTATGGCTTCTTATCTCTCCGCGCTTGTTGGCGCCAAGATGGACGTGCTGGGGCGTTACATCGGGGACGTGCGAACTCTGGGCTTTGAGATAAAGGCGCCCGACATCAACAGGTCGGGCCGCGATTTCACGGTGTCCGGCAAGGACATCCTCTTCGGTTTGTCGGCGGTCGCGAAGGCGGGGTCGGCCGCCGTCGACAACATACTGGAAGCGCGCGCGGCGGGCCCTTTCAAGTCGTTTTGGGATTTCGTGACCAGGGCCGACCTGCGCGTCGTCAACAAGGGCGTCATGGAAAATCTCATCAAATCCGGTGCTTTCGGCGCGATAGAGCCGAACCGCCGCAGGCTTCTCGCGTCCCTTCCGGCCATGCTGGAAACGGCGTCGAACAGAAACGGCCTGGCCGGGCAGCGTTCGCTTTTCGACGACGACGAGATGGACGACGAGCCGGTCATGCCCGATATTCCCGACTGCGAGCCGCTCGAACTGCTCGCTTACGAGCACGAATCCGTGGGCATATACATAAGCGGCCACCCGTTCGACGAATACAGGAACGACGAGATAAAATACGCCACGTGCGGAATACGCGATCTCGTCCACTGGAAATCCGACGCGGAGCCGTCGGTGATAGGGCTCCTCGCCGGTTTCAAGGAGAGGATGTCGAAGGCGAAGGGCGAGCCCTTCGGAATTTTGACCATTGAGGACGCGGAATGTCAGGTCGAGGCCGTATGTTATTCGAGGGAATGGCCCAGGATCAAGCCCATTCTCGCGGCGGGGAAACCGTATCTCGTGAGGGGCTCGCTCAGGAACGACGGGGAGGTCTCGATGATAGTCAAAACCATAGAGCCGCTGTCGGAAGCTCGCGCGCGCGCAGCGGACACGCTGAGGATAAAGGTCGCGGCCGACGATATGCCCGAGGATTTTTACGGAAATCTGCAATCGGAGTTGAAAAAATATCCCGGAAACCTGACGGTGCTCTTGGACTTGCGCACACGCGACGAGGAAGCGCTGCTTCGTATGCGCTCCGTCAAAGTTTCCAAGGAACCGGCGCTCGCCGCCCGCGTCAACGAGATGTCAGGCGGTCGTGCCCGGATTGTTCAATGACACGCGGGAGGGCTGCGCGAAATGCGTAAAGTGAAGATAGTGTGTACTCTGGGGCCGGCGTGCGGTGATATCGGCAAATTGCGCGCGATAGCCGCCGCCGGCATGAATGTCGCGCGGTTCAACTTCAGCCACGGCGATTATGAGGGACACGGACGGATGCTCGAACTGACGCGGCAGGTCGAGCGCGAGACGGGAACCCCGATCGCGTCCATCCTCGACACCAAAGGGCCCGAGATAAGAACCGGCCTGCTCGCCGGGCACAAGGACGCGCGACTCGCCGCCGGTTCCGTGTTCCGCCTCGTCACGAACGAATGCGAGGGCGACGCGGAGCGGGTCTCGATAAGCTACGCGGGCTTGCCCAAAGAGGTGGCGGCAGGGCAGAACCTGTACATAGACGACGGGGAGATTCACCTCGAAGTGACCGGGACGGAGCCGGGGTGCGTCGTATGCAGGGTGATGGTCGGCGGCGATCTCGGCGAGCACAAGGGGGTCAACGTCCCCGGCGCCGATCTCTCGGTGCCCACCCTCACCGAAAAAGACGCCGCCGACATCGAGTGGGGCATTGATCACGACATGGATTACATAGCGGTCTCTTTCGTCCGCAGGCGCGAGGATATCACGCAGGTGAGGCGCGTAATCGAACGCCGCGGCGGCAGGGCGAAATCCGTCAACGTGATGGCCAAGATCGAGACCGTCCAGAGCGTTCAGAACATAGAGGACATAATCCAGGTCGTCGACGCGGTGATGATAGCGCGCGGCGACTTGGGCGTCGAGATGCCGGCCGAAATGGTGCCGATGGTGCAGAAGCGGATAATCGAGATGTGTCGGGCATTGGGCAAACCGGTCGTAGTGGCCACGCAGATGCTCGATTCGATGATGCGCAATCCCCGTCCGACGAGGGCCGAGGCGGCCGACGTGGCGAACGCGGTTCTCGACGGGGCCGACGCGGTGATGCTGTCCGGCGAGACGGCGGGAGGCAGGTATCCGGTCGAGTCGGCGGAGATGATGGCGAAGATAATAGAGACCACCGAGCGCGAAGGGACGAAACGCTTCACGATGCCCGGGGAAGACGCGCGCGCGAAAAACGCGGCGGATTCCGTGAGCCATTCGGCCATGATGGTGGCCTCGGAGCTTGGCGCGGCGGCTGTTCTTTCGCTCACCAGAAGCGGAAGCACCGCCGCCATGGTCAGCAAGTACAGGCCGAGCGCCCCGATATTGGCATCGACTCCGCTCGTCTCCACATGGCGCGCCCTGTCCCTCATGTGGGGCGTGCGGCCGTTTCTCGCCGAGGAACGGAGCTCGTCCGAGGACGCCGTGGACACCGCGATGGACTCCATTCTGGAGCGCGGATACGTGCGGGAGGGTGACGCCGTGGTGATAACGACGGGTTTCCCGGTGTCCGTCCCTGGCACCACCAATATGCTGCTCGTCAGGACGGTCGGCAAGATACTTTTCCGGGCGCCCTCGCTCATCAAAACGGAAGCGTCGGGAATCGCGCGCAAGGCGGAGTCGGCATCCGACGCCGACGCCCGCGTGGCGCCGGGGAACGTGCTGGTCGTGAGGAAAGCTGACGCGGGATACGCGCGCGCCATGAAAAAAGCCGCCGCGATCATCACCGAGGAACACGGAGTCACGAATTTCACATCCTTGACAGCCCTCCAACTGGGCATACCCTGCGTCTCATACGAGGGGGCCTTCGACTTGCTGCGCGACGGCGCGCTGGTAACCGTAGACGGCGCGCGCGGCGTCGTCTACGAAGGCCGCGTGAAGACGAAATGACGCGCGAAGCGTTAAACCTTCAAACCACAGGCAGAAACTTGGGGCGCTGCCCCAAACCCCGCCGGGGAACCGGTTCCCCGGACCCCTTTTATAAATTTTTCTTTCACCCTTCGGGTGAAAGAAAAATTTTAAATCGGTTTCCGTTCTCTATTGCCGTGAATCAGTCCCGCTTCTCCTTCCCGGACATATTTTGATTTCAGACGCCGCGCCCGGCGGCATGTCACCCCCAAACTTTCCGCCGCTTCCGCGCCGCTCATACCGCCATTGAGCAACCGCTCCAACACTTTTACGCGCTTCAATTCTTTTCGACTTATTACTGAAAACAAGGAGATGTGTTACGATGAAAACCAAATTCAAGCGCATGATATTGGCAAGTTTCTTGGTTATTTTTACCTTCTCTGCATTTGCTTTTGCAAATAATGATTATGA
>JAIRKI010000125.1 GCA_031260185.1 Synergistaceae bacterium
TTATACTGACCAACGAAAACATTTATCATTGATCACGCGGCTAGTTTTTCGGTCATAAAGCTACAAATAGGGCTGTTGCCGACAACAAGAGGGTCATCAAAAAGCTGAACTTTTTCCCCGATAAGCCGGTCTATAATGGCTTTATCTTTTTTGTCGGCATTGTTCACGATTGAGTCAATTCTTTCTTGAAATACATCAAATTTATCATAATATTTTGTACGCAGTCCACTTTTTAAATATTTCCAAATGTTCTTGTGGATGCTTTGATTTCTTGCCTAGTGTGAACACGCTCTAGTAAATACACATTATTATTTCGCGATCATATCTTGATCTATCGTTATGATGCCGTTGTATGTTTTCGTTGCCTGGTATAACAACAGCGAACGCCGCCCATCTGGGCGGCGTTTTTCACGTAAAAATCCTTCTGGCTCATACCCGCGCGCCGGGCGAGAGAAACGGGCGTATGAAATATAAATGTGATATATTATCGGAATATCCCGGCGAAAAACGCGACTGAAAAATCGCGCGGACGGATAAACGATGACGAAAGAGGTGCGGTATATATGGAAACGAGACCATATGTTTCATGGGAATTGATGGAAGCGTTTTTGACCGACGCTTTCAAGGGTAGCGGAGTACCCGAGGCTGACGCGAAAATCTGCGCGGACGTGCTGCTTGAAAGCGACCGACGCGGCATCGAGAGCCACGGATGCAACCGTTTCAAACCGGTGTACATCGACAGGTTAGCCGATGGCATACAAAATCCGGTAACGGTCGTGGAGACGCTGAAAGAAACCGCGGTGACCGCCGTGTACGACGCGCACGACGGCATGGGCATGGTGGCGAGCCACAGGGCGATGACGGACGCGATCAAAAAAGCGGGCGAATACGGGATGTCGATGGCCGTCATCCGCAATTCGACCCATTACGGAATAGCGGGCTACTGGGCCTCGATGGCCGTCAAGGCCGGAATGATCGGTATGACCGGCACGAACGCGCGCCCGTCGATAGCACCGACGTTCGGGGTGGAAAACATGCTGGGGACAAACCCCCTGACGGTGGGATTCCCGACCGACGAGGATTTTCCTTTCATGCTCGACTGCGCCACATCCATAACCCAGAGGGGCAGGATAGAGTATTTCGCCCGCGCGGGCGAGCCGACTCCCGCCGGAATGGTAATCGGACGCGACGGACAGGCGCTCACGGACAGCGCGCGGATACTCGACGACCTGGTGAGCGGCGACGCCGCTCTCGCCCCGCTGGGCGGAATCGGCGAGGAACTGGCCGGTTACAAGGGCTACGGCTACGCTACGGTGGTGGAAGTACTCTCCGCGGCGCTCCAGGCCGGCAGCTTCCTGAAACTGCTCAACGGCAGGGGCGAGCGCGGGGAGAAAACGCCGTATCACCTGGGACACTTCTTCATAGTGATCGACCCCGAAGCGTTCATGGGTTTGGAACAGTTCAAAAAGACCTGCGGCGATATACTGCGCGAACTCAGGGCCTCGCGAAAAGCCCCGGGCCAAGCCCGTATCTACACGGCCGGAGAAAAAGAATACCTGGCATGGCTCGACCGCAAAGACAAGGGCGTCCCCTTGGGTGAAGCCGTCCGACGCGACATCATCGCCGTCCGCGACGCGCTGAAACTGCCGTATAAATTCCCGTTCGAGGGGACAGGGTTGTCTCAGTAAGCGAAGTGGTGCCGAATAAACCGCAGATGACAAGCGTTCGACAAGGATGCGACACCGTGCTGTGCGTCTGTATAGTTTGGGTATGTCGCAAGTTTTCTTAAATTTCAACAAAATTTTTTTACTTGCCTATAAGTTCCTCCGCAAGAGCGATATACCGCGCCCCTATGACGTCTTCGTCAAACATTTTGGCGCGTTCGACGAGTTCCGCCCCCCCCCCCCCACGGGGTTCGCGACGGCGTCAAGCATCGCGTCCGCCAGCGCGTGTTCGCCCCCGACCGGGACGAGACGTCCGTAACGCCCTCCGTCCAATATTTCAGAGGGGCCGTGAGGGCAGTCGGTGGAAACTATCCGGCATCCGCAGGCCATGGCCTCGATTATGACGTTCGCAAGCCCCTCATACAGGGACGACAGGACAAATACGTCTGCGTTGGCCATCGCGGAAAAGGGGTTTTTAAGGAAACCCGCAAAACTGACCCTGTCCTCTATGCCCAATTCCGAGACAATTTTTCGCAGTTCCTCAAGCAGAGGACCTTCGCCGGCGATTATCAAAACGGCGTCGAGTTTGCGCGAGACAATTGCGAAGGCCCGGAGCAAAAGAGGGAAGTTCTTCTCTTCACAAAGCCGGCCCGCGCCCAGGAAAACAGGGCGCGTCCGGCGCGCGAGCCAAGGATGTTCCGGAGGATCGCCGGACAGTTTCAACAGAGATTTCGTGACCACCGGATTGTAAATGAAAGTCGTCTTTTCGGGAGGCGCGATGCCGTTTGAGACCAGCGTCTCCGACACTCCCCTCGAAATCCCGACGACAGCGTCCGCTCCCGGGTAAAGCAATTTCCGCAGGAATCTGAAAATCCACGCTCTGACTCTGTTGCCTCTTTGCGAAAAAAGCAACGAAGAATAAGACGGGTTGCTATGTACAATAACGGCAATACGGCTCACTCGCCCGGAAAAAATATTCGCGAGTATCGCCGGAAATTCCCATATATTAGCGAAAATCACATTTGGTCGCGAAGTCTTTATATAGTTGACCAGTTTTGGAATATATAATAACGTGTAGATTGCTTTCAAAATCAGATTTTTATATTGGGGTGCGCGCCGAATCTGTATCACTTTTACCGACTCGGCAATGTCGTATGCGTAAGGTGAATCCGGCACATCCGACCACAGCGCGATTTCAACCGCCCATCCTTTACTCGCGAACCGGTCCGCCAGATTGACCACGACGCGTTCGACACCGCCTCCCAACAGGTTGGGCAAGAAGAAACACACTTTTCGTTTTTCCGCGCGATCTGTCATCGCCATCCCTCTTCCTGACCAAATTTCCGGAGCAATTCGCCGACGGATATCCCCGTGCGTATCCCGAAACGCGTCAGCGCGAAATCGTATTTCACCGGATCGGAGGGGCAGAACGCCCTGAATCCCTCTGTCGCTTCCACGGCCGCCGTCCCGTCGGCGGCGCGGCGCTTCACGAATCCCAGCCCCGTCGCTATCCTGAACATGTGCGTATCCAACGGCACGATTATATCACAGGGAGCGACGCTGTCCCAGCCTCCCGGATCGACGTCGTCGCGCCGCGCCATCCAGCGTATGAAAAGCGCGAGGCGCTTGCAGGCGCTGCCCTTCGAGGCGCGCGGCAGCAGATGAGACGATTCGAGCCCTCCAAGACGCAGCATAATATCCGCGAAATTGTCCATCGCTTCAAGTATCCCAAAACCCGCGGGGCGCTGCCCCCTACCCCCCAAGGGGACCAGTCCCCTTCACCCCTTATTAATTTTTTTATTTAACCCCGCAGGGTGAAAAAAAAAAAATTTATGAGGGTGCCGGGAGCTTGCTCCCTGCCGGGTGCGGGCGGAGCCTGCGGGTTTGA
>JAIRKI010000129.1 GCA_031260185.1 Synergistaceae bacterium
TTACCGAGAAATTTTCCGCGCCGCCCTATCCGCGTCTTCCTTCTTCTCTTTTTGGAGAAGGGGGGGGGTGACATTTTCACTGTCCCGTTAAGGGGTGACATTATCATAGTCCGGCGACATAATTCCGCGCCGAGTTTGACAGATCGATGGATATTTAGTATTATATCTCGCCGTATATGTTCGTGAACGAAAAATCTTCACACAGGGAGGTATTCTCCCGATGCCGGCGACAGCCCCCTCGGAGAAAGCGCAAGAACGGGAAATTTGGGCACGGAAAAAGGAAGAGGATCTACTCCCCCTTCCCGATTTGGTGGAAGTACAAAAGAACTCATACGATTGGTTCTTCCAAAAAGACACAAAACCGATGATGCGGGAAAAACACGGGCTCCAGGAATTATTTTCGGAAATATTTCCCATCGAGAGTTTCGACGGTTCTTTTTCGCTGGAGTTCGTCAGTTACAAGGTCGAGCCGGAGACCGTCACGCTCGACGAGGCGAGAAACCGCGATTTGACCTGGTCGCGGCCGATACGCGCGACTATACGTCTCAAAAACATGAAGAGCGGCGAGATCAAGGAGGAGGAAATTTATGTCGGCGATTTTCCGATAATGACCTCTCGCGGCACGTTCATCATCAACGGCACGGAACGCGTCGTGGTGAACCAACTGGCCCGTTCGGCCGGCGTCTATTTCAGCGCCGAGCGCACGCCGGGACAGGAAGTGTACTCGGCGAAGGTAATTCCCGACCGGGGCGCGTGGATGGAATTCGACCTCCCGAGAGGCGAACCGCCCCTCAAGGTCGAACCTATCCAGATAAAGGTCGACAGCAGGAAAAAAATCCCTGTGACCATGCTCCTCAAGGCGTTCGGGGTCAATTCCGACGAAGAAGCGCTCAAATTGTTCGACGCGACGGAAAAGCAAGCCGACATCACGGAAGAGGACGTAAAAGGGATGATCCTGGCGGAGACCGTCACGTCCGTCGACGGTGCCGTGCTGATCCGAAAAAATTCGGTCATAACGAAGGAGAATTCCGAACACCTTTGGAAAGAGGGGCGGACGAAAATAACGGTCTGGGACGTCGACCCCGTGATAGCCGCCACGCTCGCGAGAGACGCCAGAGACGGAGTTTCAAACACCGACGAGGCGATAATGAAACTCTTTCAGCAATTGAGGCCGAACGAACCGGCCCGCATGGAAAACGCCAGGGAGTACGTCCACGGCATATTCAGGGACACGAGGCGCTACAGTCTGGGCCGCGTGGGACGGTATAAGGTCAACAGCCGGCTGGGCCTGGAGATTTCGGAGGACGAGCGCCTGCTGACCTGCGCGGACATAGTCGCAATATCGAGGGAGTTAATGCGTCTCAAAAACGAGGAAACGGACGAGGGCGTCGACGACATAGACCATCTCGGCAACCGCCGGGTTCGCGCGGTCGGCGAGCTTCTGCAGAATCAGGTGCGCGTCGGGCTTCTCCGGATGGAACGGATCGCCAAGGAAAGGATGACCACGATCCCCGACCTCACGGCGTCGATGGCGAAGGATCTCATCAACGTGCGTCCCGTCTCGGCCGTTCTGCGCGAGTTTTTCGGTTCCGGCCAGCTGTCGCAGTTCATGGATCAGACGAACCCGCTCGCTGAACTCACCCACAGGCGAAGGCTCTCGGCACTGGGGCCGGGAGGGCTTTCGAGGGAACGCGCCGGATTCGAGGCGAGGGACGTGCATTATACCCACTACGGAAGGGTCTGCCCCATAGAGACGCCGGAAGGCCCGAATATCGGGCTCGTCACATCGCTTGCCACATACGCGCGCACCAACGAGTACGGATTTCTTGTCCGTCCGGTTCGGAAGGTCGAAAACGGCAGGGTGACGGACGAAGTCATTTATCTCTCGGCCGATGAAGAGGACAAATGCAACGTGGGCAGAGCGGACACGGCGGTAGGCCCCGATGCGGAACTGCTGGAGAAAAGCGTGTATGTCCGGCATAGGAATGACATAAAAGAAGTCTCACCTGAAGAGGTGCAATACCTCGATATCTCTCCCAAGCAAATCGTGTCGGTCTCGACGGCGCTCATTCCGTTTCTGGAACACGACGACGCGAACCGCGCGCTCATGGGCTCGAACATGCAGCGTCAGGCGGTGCCGCTGGTGCGCGCGGAGGCTCCCATCGTCGGGACCGGCGTGGAACGCCGGATCGCCGTAGACTCGGGCTCATGCGTGATCGCCGCGAAGGCTGGAACCGTCAAACGTGTCGATTCCGACGAAATAGTCGTCACGACCGACGACAAAGATCACACGTATCGGCTCACAAAATTCCGCCGATCCAATCAGGGAACGGTCATTCACCAACGCCCCACGGTGAACACGGGCGACAAGATCGCGGCAGGTCAGATAATAGCCGACGGACAGTCGTGCGACGGCGGGGAACTGGCGCTCGGGCGCAACGTGCTCGTGGCTTTCGTGTCATGGGAGGGATACAACTTCGAGGACGCCATACTGCTGAGCCAGCGTCTCGTCAAAGAAGATTTCTACACCTCCATACATATCGAGGAGTACGAGGTCGACGCGCGCGAGACCAAACTGGGCCCAGAGGAGATAACGCGCGACATCCCGAACGTGGGCGAAGATGCCTTGAGGAATCTCGACGAGGACGGAATTATCCGCGTAGGGGCGGAGGCTGGCGCGGGGGACATCCTGGTCGGCAAGGTCACCCCCAAAGGCGAGTCAGATCAGAGCCCGGAGGAAAAACTCCTGCGGGCCATATTCGGCGAAAAGGCCCGGGAGGTGCGCGACACCAGCCTTCGAGTCCCGCACGGCGAAGGCGGCAAGGTCGTGACGGTGAAACGTCTCACCCGCGCCGAAAACAGCGAGGACATGAGCGCCGGGGTGAACGAGGTCATAAAGGTATACGTAGCGCAGTTCCGAAAGATCACCGAAGGGGATAAGATGGCCGGCCGTCACGGCAACAAGGGCGTAGTGAGCCGCATACTCCCGGAGGAGGACATGCCGTACCTCTCCGACGGAACCCCAGTGGACGTGGTGCTGAATCCCCTGGGCGTCCCCTCGCGGATGAACCTCGGACAGGTTCTCGAGACCATAACCGGTTTCGCCGCCCATCATAACGGATGGAAGGTCAGCACGCCGGTTTTCATGGCGGCCAGCGAGGACGATATATTGAGCCACCTGGACAAAGTGCGCGAGGAAAAATATCCCGACGACCTCACCGATGACTGCAAGATAACCCTGTACGACGGCCGCACTGGAGTTCGCATGGACGGCAAGGTCACTGTGGGAATCATGTACATGCTGAAGCTGATACATCTCGTCGACGATAAAATCCACGCGCGGTCGATAGGCCCGTACAGCCTCATCACCCAGCAGCCGCTCGGAGGCAAGACGCAGTTCGGCGGCCAGCGCTTCGGCGAGATGGAAGTCTGGGCGCTGGAGGGCTACGGAGCGGCTCATATGCTGCAGGAGATGCTCACCGTGAAGTCGGACGACATACACGGAAGGCTCAGGACATACGAGAGAATAGTGAAAGGGCAGAATCTCATCGAGCCCGGCGTGCCGGAGAGTTTCCGCGTGCTCATAAAGGAACTTCACGGGCTGGGGTTGGACGTCGAGATAAAATACAGTGACGGGTCTTTCGGGGAACTGGTGATGAGCGACGAAGAGGCCGGATACCGTATGGCCTCGCTGAGGCCGGACGCTTCCGTGGATCGCGATGGAGATGAAATCTCGTTCGCGCCGATAGAGAAGCCGGATATATTCGCCTCCGCGCCGGGCCGCAAAAAGGAAACTTCCACGGCGGACGCCGCGCGCGGCAGGAAGGACGACCTGTTCGTCTCGAAAGACGAGGAACCCGTGAGCGACAAAGAGAGGGATGATGTCTGATGGCCGAGCATAAATATATTTCGGGCGTTCGGATGAAACTTTCCTCTCCCGAGAGGGTGAGAGAACTCTCGTGCGGAGAGGTGAAAAAGCCGGAAACCATAAATTACAGGACCCTCAGGCCGGAAAAGGACGGGCTCTTTTGCGAGAGGATATTCGGCCCCACTAGAAGTTTCGAGTGCGCGTGCGGAAAGTACAAGCGTACCGGCCCCAAATTCAGGGGCGTCGTCTGTGAACGTTGCGGCGTGGAGGTAACCGACAACCGCGTCAGGCGGGAACGCACGGGGCATATAGAGCTTGCGGCGCCCGTGGTGCACATATGGTATCTTCGCGGCATCCCGAGCCGTCTGAGCCTGCTCCTCGGAACGTCGACGAAAGACCTCGAAAAAGTGGTGTATTTCGCGCCCGCCAGAAAGACCAACATGGACATGTACAAAGTCGTGGAGGAGGGCAGGCGCGCCGATCTGGCACGCCGCGGCGCGCTCGTCACGTCTCTGGAGGAACGGATTCACAGGCATTACGACCCGAAATTCAGCGCCGATGAGGCGTACAGAATAGCTCACGTGGAGGATATCCCGGTGGAAACGGGCGACGTGATCAACGCCGAAAGGGTGAAACGAATATCGAACGATTTCGGGGAAGGTATGTTTCAGGTCGAAGCCGCCTATCGGATGGTACGCGAATCCAAGGACGACGGGGGCGAGGTTTTTCCGGAAAGCCGGCTCGACCGCATGAGGGAACTGATGCCGGACGCCAGGTTCGTCACGGTCAAAACGCAGAATCATCCGGCGTTTATAGTGACTTCGGCCGTGCATCTTCCCTTCAAGAAGGGCGACGTTATAACCAGGGCGGAGTGCGACCTCTATAACAAGAAATATCCCGGCAGGTTCACGGCCGAAAGGGAGACGCAATCGGTCGAGGATCCATGTTCCATAGTCATCGAAGCCGGAAATTCCATGTTCAAGCGCGGCGAAATCATCCTCGAACGTCAGGAAGTGCTGTGCGCGGCCTACGACAAAAATTTCAAGGGCGGCATAGGCGCGGAGGGGATTCATTCACTGCTGAAGAAGGTCGACATTGAGGATCTCGTGAGCACTCTCCGCGAGGAAATAGCGGAAAGCTCCGGCCAAAAGAAAAAGAAACTCATCAAACGGCTCAAGATCGCGGAGGATTTCCGAAAGAGTTCCAGCCACCCCGAATGGATGGTGCTGTCGGTGTTGCCAGTGATACCCCCGGATCTCCGTCCAATGGTGCAGCTGGACGGCGGTAGGTTCGCCACGAGCGACCTCAACGACCTGTACAGGAGGGTAATCAACCGCAACAACAGGCTGAAAAAATTGCAGGAGCTGCGGGCCCCCGACATAATAATACGCAATGAGAAACGTATGCTCCAGGAATCGGTCGACGCGCTCATCGACAACGGCCGCCGCGGCAAAGCAGTGCTGGGCGCGGGCAACAGGCCGCTCAAGAGCCTCACCGACTTGTTGCGCGGCAAAAAGGGACGTTTCCGTCAGAATTTGCTGGGCAAGCGCGTCGACTACTCGGGACGCTCGGTCATAGTCATCGGGCCCAACCTCAAAATATACCAATGCGGCCTTCCGAAACAGATGGCGCTCGAGCTTTTCAAGCCGTTCGTCATGAACAAACTCGTGGACGACGGCAAGGCGCCCAACGTCAAGAGCGCGCGTCGTTTCATAGAGCGCGGGCACGACGCGGTGTGGGCCATACTCGAAAGCATCATCAAGGATCACCCCGTGATGCTGAACAGGGCGCCCACCCTCCACAGGCTGGGGATTCAGGCTTTCGAGCCCGTGCTCATAGAAGGAAAGGCGATTCGCCTTCATCCGCTCGTATGCACGGCGTTCAACGCCGACTTCGACGGAGACCAGATGGCGGTTCACGTCCCTCTCTCCATCGAGGCGCAGACCGAGGCGCGGATTCTCATGCTCTCATCGAACAACCTTCTGTCGCCGGCGAGCGGCAAGTCGGTCGTGACCCCGACGCAGGACATGTTGCTGGGCATCTATTACCTCACCAGCATGTGGGAGGGACTGAAGGGGGAGTGGCGGAAGTGGCCGAACGGGGAGCGCTCTTCTTATTTCCGGGATTCCGAAGACCTGATGTCGGCTCTCGATCACGACCGCGTGCACATCAACGCCAAAATAAAGATAAAAGCCGATCCGGCATGGAATCTCTCGGACGATGGTTCTGACGAAAACGGTTATATTGAGACGTCCCCCGGAAGGGTTATCTTCAACGAATCGCTGCCGAGGGAACTCAGGTTCATAAATCGTTCGATAACGAAAAAAGACCTCAGCTCCCTGCTCGACGACACGTATGACAGAATCGGCCAGCACGCGATGGTCGCGATGCTCGACTCGATAAAGGTTCTCGGGTACAGATGGTCGACGAGAAGCGGCATCAGTCTGGGCATAGGCGATATAACCGTTCCCGGCGAGAAGAAGGAGATCGTCGCTTCATCCAAGGAAAAGGAAAAAATCCTATCCGAGCAACGCGATTTCGGGCTTCTTGACGAGGAAGAGTACATGAGGGAAAAGGATTTCATCTGGTCTGAGGCCGGCCGCAAGATAGCCGACAATATCATGGATCATATGGAAAAATCCAACCCCCTTCGCATGATGGTCGACTCCGGAGCCCGCGGCACGAGAGGCCAGGTGGCGCAGATGGCCGGCATTCGCGGGCTGATGGCCGATCCTTCGGGCAAAATAATTGATTACCCCATAGACGCGAACTTCCGGGACGGGCTCAACATGCTGGAATATTTCATATCCACGCACGGCGCGAGAAAGGGCCTCGCGGACACGGCGCTCAGGACGGCCAAATCGGGTTATCTCACGAGGAGGCTGGTCGACGTGGCGCAGGATCTCATTATCACGGAGGAAGACTGCGGAACCGACAAGGGCATAGAAGTGCGCCCGCTCACCGCCGAGGAAAAAGTGATAATCTCACTGTCCGAGCGGATAACGGGCAGGATGCTCCTGAGGGATGTCACGCATCCCGAAACGGGCGAGATCCTGGCGTCCGCGGGCGGGGAGATATCGTCGAAAACGGCGGCCGAGATAGAAAATCTGGGCATAAAGTCGGTATGGGTACGCAGCCCGCTGACATGCGGTTTAAGGCACGGCATTTGCAGGACATGCTACGGAAGGGACCTCGCCACTCGCAAAAAGATAGCGATCGGCGAGGCCGGGGGCGTGGTGGCGGCGCAGTCGATAGGCGAGCCGGGCACTCAGCTCACGATGAGGACGTTCCACACCGGAGGCGTCCGCCAGTTCACGGGAGAGGACATCACCCAGGGTTTGCCGCGCATAGAGCAGTTGTTCGAGGTTCGCCGCCCTAAGAAAGTGGCGATGCTGGCGGAGCGCGACGGAGTGATCGTCGAGATTCGCGAGAGCGAGGGCAAACACAAGATAATAGTGGAGGTTGGCGGTTCCGACGGAAGCGAGGAGAAGGTAAACTGGAACGTGCCGGCCGCGCAGAGCCTCAAAACGGA
>JAIRKI010000117.1 GCA_031260185.1 Synergistaceae bacterium
GCGTCTGAAGAGATTTAGGAAAATCTTCACGCGCTATGATAAATTGGATGTGATGTTTTGTGGGTTTATATATTTTGCAATGATTATTGATGCCGTGGTTAGCGTGAACACGCTCTAGAGATATATTTTACAGCCGCGCCAGAGACCTCGCGGATTCTTGTCTTGATTCGGAAAACATGTTAAAATTTCCAATAATTATGAATATTTCGAGTTGTATCGACGAATTCATCAGATATACGCGCGACGCGAAGGGACGTTCGGGAAACACGGCCGTCAATTACGCGGTGGATTTGGCTCAGCTCGCCGATTACATGGAATCCGCCGGAGACTCGTCCGTGAAAGCGTTGAACAGGGATTGCCTCAGAGGTTTTCTGAGGGAGCTGTCGGGATATGGGTTTTCGGGGCGTTCGGTCATGAGAAAGCTGTCGGCGCTGCGCGGTTTCACCAGATTTCTTGCGGAGACAGGCGTAATTGCCTCCGATGCCGGCGCCGGGCTGAGGGGCCCGAGGGCGGATCCGTCCATTCCGCGGGCGATAACCTGCGAAGATATCGTCAGGATGATGGAACTGGCGGAAAAAAGGAGCAAAAAAGGAGCGCGGGACAGGCTCATACTGGAGTTGATGTACGGCGGAGGGCTTCGCGTCAGTGAGCTTGTGTCGCTCAAGTGGAGCGACGTCGATCTCGAAGAGCGTGAGCTGAGGGTCATTGGCAAGGGATCGAAGGAACGCCTGACTTACTTCGGCAAACCGGCGAGAGAGCTTCTGATCGCCTGGAAAAATGACGCGGCCCTGAAGGGACATGAAACCGAAGGGGACGCGCCGGTATTCTACCCGGAAAAGACCGGCGCGCCGCGCCTAACCGAACGCACCGTGCACAGGATGGTCGTCGCCGTGTCGCGCGCTTTGGGCATGTTCGGCGTCTCCCCACACACGATGCGCCACAGTTTCGCGACCCACATGCTGGAGCGCGGCGCTCCGCTGAGGGTGATTCAGGAATTGCTGGGACACGAGAGTCTGGCTACCACCCAGATATATCTCAAGGTCACGGTCGAGCATATGAAAAAAAGTTACCTTGAAACGCATCCGCGTTCAGGGTATGGAGGCATGGAGGACGAATGACCGGTATGGAAGGCACCACAATTGTTTGCGTGAAAAGGGACGGCGAAGTGGCGATGGCTGGCGACGGCCAGGTGACGCAGGGCAGTCAGATAGTGAAGACGGCCGCCCGCAAGGTGCGCCGCGTCGGAGGCAAGCACGGGGGCGACGTATTGGCCGGTTTCGCCGGAAGCACGTCGGACGCGATGACGCTGCTCGAACGTTTTGAAAAGCAGCTCGACGAACACCACGGCAACCTGCTGCGCGCGGCCGGGGCGCTCATGAAGGACTGGCGCTCCGACAAGTATCTTCGCCGCCTCGAAGCCATGATGATCGTGGCAAACGCGGCCGAGGTGTTCATGCTCTCCGGCTCGGGCGACATGCTGGAGCCGGAGAACGGCATAGCGGCGATCGGTTCCGGCGGCGGTTTCGCTCAGGCGGCGGCTCTCGCTATGATCGAAACCACCTCACTTTCGGCGTCCGAGATAGCGCGGCGCTCCATCGAGATAGCGTCGAGGATTTGCATATACACCAATAATTCGATAATCCTGGAGGAAATAAAGCAATGACGGCAAAGTTGGCTTTGGGATCCAAGCTCACGCCCCGTACCGTGGTCGCGTATCTCGACAGGTACGTCGTGGGGCAGGAACATGCAAAACGCTCAGTGGCGATAGCCCTGCGCAGCCGCCTCCGCAGACGCGCGCTCCCCGACGAGATGAAGGCGGAAGTGGCGCCTAAGAACATCCTGATGGTCGGCCCGACCGGCGTGGGCAAGACGGAGATTGCCCGCAGACTGGCGAAGCTTGTCGACGCCCCGTTCGTCAAGGTGGAAGCCACAAAGTTCACCGAGGTTGGTTATGTCGGGCGCGACGTGGAGTCCATGATAAGGGACCTGGTGGAGGCGTCTGTCCAGATGTCCCGCAAGCGGAAACTCGAAAGCGTCCAGGAAGCGGCTGCCGCCAACTCAGAGGAGCGGCTGCTGGACGCGCTTCTCCCACGCAGAAAAAAAACGCGCGCCGCCAATGTGGCCGATGTCATGAAGATTTTCGGCTTGAGCGGCGACGAGCGCGAACATGACGACGGCGAGGGCGGCGACGATTCCCAGCCGGACGACGAGATGTCCCACACCAGGGAAAAAATCAGGGACATGCTACGGAGCGGCAAACTGGAGACGCGCGAGATCGACGTCGACGTATCCGAAAACGCCAAGGTCGGCGTTGGCTTTATCGGCGCCGGCATGGAGGAGATGGGCATCAATATCGGAGAGATGATAGGGGGCATGCTGCCCAAAAAGACGAAGCGGCGGAAGATGCGCGTCGACGAGGCGCGGGTTTTCTTTCAGGCCGAGGAAGCCGAGAAGCTGCTCGACATGGAGGCGATAAGCGCCGAGGCGCTGGAACGTGCCCAAGAGGAAGGCATCGTCTTCATCGACGAGATAGACAAAATTACCGCCGGGCAGTCGGGGAAATCCGGCCCCGATGTCAGCAGGGAGGGCGTGCAGCGCGATCTCCTGCCGATAATCGAGGGAACCACGATACACACGAAATATGGCACCGTCGAGACCGACCATATCCTTTTCATAGCGGCCGGGGCTTTTCATCACAGCAAACCGTCGGACCTCGCGCCGGAACTCCAGGGCCGCCTGCCGATCAGAGTCGAACTCGAAGCCCTCTCCGAGGGCGATTTGGTCCGCATCCTGACCGAACCGGAGAACAGCCTCATAAGGCAATATGTCGCGCTGCTCGGGACGGATGGCGTGGAACTGGCGTTCTCGGACGACGCGATCGGGGAGATAGCCCGGTTCGCGGCGGACACCAACGCGCGCATGGAGAATATCGGAGCCCGCCGCCTTCACGCGATGATGGAACACCTTCTGGAGGAGGTCAGCTTCACAGCCGGCGAGGACAACTCTCCAGCCGTTGTGAACGTGGACGGCGCTTTCGTCCGTTCACGACTCTCCGCGCTCGCGGAGGACGACGACTCCCGCAAGTACCTTCTTTAAAATATGACCCGGATCGAGGATGCGCGTTTAAACTGCTGACCGATCTTTCGGCGGCCAACGTGTACCTGATAAACCGGGAAGGCAAAATATTGGGCTATTCCTGGACGAGCCGGTACGACTGCGACATAATGAAGGAACTTTTGAAGGGCGGATATACCAAACAACGGAATATATTTCGTATAGTGTAACGATAATACACTCTAGTATTACAGTTGTACAATTTATCGAAAAGAGATAAAATGAAAATGGGTGATAGGAGTGGAGATAAACGAACGTGAAATAGAGAGAGAATATAACGATCTGATAGGACGATTAGG
>JAIRKI010000031.1 GCA_031260185.1 Synergistaceae bacterium
CATCCCACGGAGTTGTTCTTCGTGATTTCTGAGTTTCACTTTTCCGTATCTTACATTCCTCCATTGCGAGTTTGTTAACTCACATTATAGAGGCATTAGCACCATTGTGCATATAGAGATTTTATTTATAGTGAGAAAAAATCACGAGAGATACGGGTTAATACACGTTATTATTTCGTGATCATATCTTGATCTATCGTTACGATGCCGTTGTATGTTTTCGTTGCCTGGTATATTTCAGTCGACACTAATTTAAGGAAGAATCTCAACCGCTTGTATGTTCTGTTTGTGAGCGCGAATTACCACTCTCAAGCGCTCATCGGCACCGCCGGCGCGCTCTCGCGAACGGCGCCGGCGGCACTGTCGTTCTACAGATTGTTCTTGGTGAGGACGGTTACGCCGGTGTCCACCGGGTTTTTGGAGACGGTCTTGCCACCCAGGACGGCGACCGCCGCTTTCATGCCTTCGTAGCCCATCACGTCGGGGTTCTGTGCCATCGTCGCTATCAGGTGGCCGTTCTCGATGAGTTCGCGGAGAGCGTCGGACTGATCGAAGCCGACCCCCAAAACCGCGCCGCCCGCCTCCTGAATCGCGTTGCCCACGCCGGTGGATGAACCCTCGTTCGCGCCGAAAAGACCGACCACGCCCTGTGTGATGAAGTTATCGGCGATTTCCTTGCTCTTAAGAACGTCGCCCTCGCCGTACTGGGTTTCGAGGATGCTGAATTTCGTCCCCGCGAACGCCGCGCGGAAGCCCTTTTCACGGGCGACGGTGCTGGCGGTAGCCGCGTTCACGTTCACTACGCCTATTTTGCCCTCGGTCTTGCCCGCCGCTTCGAGAGCCTTTATCAGTTCTTTGCCAGCCGTGTTGCCGGCGGCCTCGTTGTTGGTGGTGAACGTGGCTTCCGCCGGGAAATTCGCCGGCGAGTCGACGTAGATTATTTTGACGCCGGCCGCCACAGCCTCTTTAAGCGCCTCGGTGACAGCGTCGGGACCGTTCGCCGCCAGCAGTATCGCGTTCGCTCCGCCGGCCACGGCGTTGTTTATCATCTCGATCTGTTTCGCGTCGTCCTTGACGTCGGGAGCGGTCCAGTTGTAAGTGACGTTGCCCGCTTCCTTCGCCGCCTTGCCCGCGCCTTCGTCCACGCCGGCCCAGTGACGGTCCATCTGATCCATGGTTATGAGTGTCACCTTGTGAGCGGCGGCCGCCACGCTTGCCGATATTCCCAAAATCAACGTCAATACCAATACAAAACGCAATGCTTTCATAATTTACTGCCTCCCTCGATAGTTTTTTGTCTTTTGCCGTGAAACCGACTCTATATCGGCGATCCCCCTTTCGTGTGTTTGACGCCGCGTCAGGCGGTTTTCTTTTTGCCGGCCCATTTGCCTTTGCGCACGATTATGTCGAGCAGCACCGATATGACGACGATCACGCCGACCGCTATGTTTCTGATCGCGACGGGAGCGCCGGCCAGGATCAGCCCGTTCTGGAGCACACTCCATATCGACGCCCCTATCACCGTTCCCAGCAGCAGCCCCTGACCGCCCAGCGTCGAGACGCCGCCTATCACGCTCGCGGCTACCGCGTACAACTCGTACATGTTGCCGGCGTCCATGGTGCCGACGCCTCCCGTCGCGCAGGCGATGAGCCCCACCACGCAGGAGCAGAAGGCGCTGACGAGATAAGCCGCGGTGACTGTGCGGCTGATGTTCACGCCGGACATCCTGGCGGCCTCGATGTTGCTGCCGACGGCGTAAATATGCCGCCCGGTTCCGGTGGCCGACAGTATGAAGTTGAATATCGACCAGAGTATGACGGCTATCCACACTGTGCTGTAAACGCCCCCGAACTCGCCGTAGTAGAACAGGTTGCGGAAAACCCTCGCGCCCTCGCCGATGGAGTCGGTGTTGTGGTTGTTGTTCACGAGTTGGGCGATGCCGCGCGCGATCGTCATGGTGCCCAGCGTCCCTATGAACGGCGGAAGCTCGCACTTCGCGACCAGCGTACCGTTGAGCGCGCCGATCAGCAGGCACGCGATCAGTGTGATGACCACCGCGCCAGACGGCGATACGCCCTTCGTCATGAGGGTGGCCGATATCATGCAACTCATTCCCACCACCGAGCCTATCGAGAGGTCGATGTTGCCCGTTAGGAGCACGAACGACTGCGCTATGCCGATTATCAGTATCGGGGCCATCTGACGCAGAAGATTCCGCATATTTCGGGCCGAGACGAAGTTCTCGTTCAACATGCCGAAAATAACGAAGATCACCGCAAGGCCAACCGTCACCGTTATGACCTGGGGCATCCCCCTGATCGCCAGTATCCGCGCGCCAACGCCCCTGTTTTCGCCGTTCACGTCGTTTCCTCCCGTCATGTCGCGCGGTTCGCGCCGGATTTCTTACCCTCGAAGCGCGTCGCGCATTCCAGTATTTTATTCTGCGTGGCCTCGCCGCTCATGAACTCGCCGGTGACGCGTCCCTCGCACATCACCAGGATGCGGTCGGCGAAACCCATTATCTCCGGCATCTCGGACGACACGAACATTACCCCAATGCCCTCTTTCTTGAGTTCGTTCATGAGGTTGTATATCTCGACCTTCGCCGCCACGTCGATGCCGCGCGTCGGCTCGTCGAAAATCACCACCCTCGAGTTCCGCGCCAGCCACTTGCCCACGACGACCTTCTGCTGGTTGCCTCCCGAGAGGTTGCCGGCGTTCACCTCGGGGCCCGAAAGTTTTATGGCGAGATTTTTGACCGTCTCGCCGACCATTTTCATCTCCCTCGCGCGGTTTACCACGCCCGCGCCCCCGCAGAGCGAGTCGAGGTTCGGCAACGCGATGTTCTCCCTCACGGAAAGCCTCACGCACAGGCCGTCCTTCTTGCGGTCCTCGGGCGCAAGGACGATGCCGGCGGAAATCGAGTCGGACGGGCGGTTTATCGTGACGCGCCGGCCGTCGAGAAATATCTCGCCCCCGTCATTGGGGTCAATTCCGAATATCGCGCGAGTGAGTTCGGTGCGCCCAGCCCCCATGAGGCCCGCGACGCCCACTATCTCGCCCTCGTAAAGCTCGAGCGAGACGTTTTTCACCGATGCCCCGGCCGACAGGTTTTTGACCTCGAATATTTTTTTGCCGCGCGGACGCAAGACGCGCGGAAATTTTTCCTTTATCTCGCGCCCCACCATGTTGGAAATTATCTCGTCCATGGTGATGTCAGCGAATTTTTTCGATATGATGAAGCGCCCGTCGCGCATTATGACGACACGGTCGGCGATGTGTTTCAGCTCGTCGAGCCTGTGCGATATGTAGACGATGCCGCGATTGCCCTCGCTCTTCAGCGAATTCATTATGCCGAACAGGTCGTCGATCTCTTTTGCCGTCAGGGCGCTCGTCGGCTCGTCCATTATAAGTACGCGGGCGTTCGCCGAGAGCGCCTTGGCTATCTCGACGAGCTGCTGTTTCGAGACGGTGAGGTCGCCGACGACGGCGTCGGGATCCATATCAAGGCCGAGGCGTTGCAACACCGCCGCCGCCTCCGCGCTCATCTCGCGTTTGGCGAGAACGCCGTTTTTGAGTTTCTCGCGCCCCAGAAAAATATTTTCGGCCACCGTGAGATGCGAGCAGAGGTTGAGTTCCTGATGGATTATCGCGATGCCCATGTCCTTCGCCTCGCGCGGCGTGATGTCGCCCACAGGGCGGCCGTATATTTTCATCGTTCCGGCGTCGCGCGTGTAGACGCCGCTCATTATTTTGACGAGCGTCGATTTGCCCGCGCCGTTCTCGCCGAGAAGCGCCACCACTTCCCCGGCGCCGACGCCGAACGACACATCGTCGAGAACTTTTACGCCGAAAAAAGACTTGTCGATGTGTTCCAGTTCGGCCAGCAACGTAACCACATCCATTGTCCGTATTTTTACCGATAATGCGACATGATACGATGTTACCGCGAATATTTCAACTTGAAATCATCACCAAAAACTCAGAACCCGTTTTCAATAAATTTTAGAACCTGTTCTCACAGGCATTTTTTTATAAAGAGGGCGCGGGGAGCTCGCTCCCTGCCGGGTTCGGGCAGCGCACGAGGTTTTAATCCCGCGGTTTAAGGAAGGGATCGAATCGCGGCCAGACAGTTCGCAAGTTCTTCGGGGATGACGCTACGAAAACTCACCTTTCTTCCGTCCCTCGGGTGGGCGAACGACAGCTTCCACGAATGGAGAAACACCCTGCCGGGCACGAACGGGCTTTCGCGCGACGGCGCGTAAAGCGTGTCGCCTACGAGCGGACATCCCAGGGCCTGCATGTGAACCCTTATCTGATGCATCCTTCCCGTGTGAAGCGAGCATTTCGCGAAGCTGTACCCGCCGTCGCTCCACAAGATCTCGTAATCGGTGACGGCGGCGCGGCCGTCGGCCCGCACCGTCATTTTTTTTCCGTCCTCGCCGCGCCCGATTGGCGCGTCTATTCGGGCGCTCGCCTCGCGCGGTTTGCCGTGACAGAGAAAGAGATAATTTTTTTCAACCCGCCTCGCTTTGAAGTCGTTGTAAAGTTTATCGAGCGCCAACCCATTGCGCGCCGCGACCATCAATCCCGACGTGGTGGCGTCGAGTCTGTGGACTATGCCGGGACGGATGACGCCCTTTATGTTTCCGAAATCCGGGAACCTGTGAAGCAGGCCGTGAACCAGCGTTCCGCGATAATGGCCCGGCGCGGGATGCACCACGAGCCCCGCCGGTTTGTCGACCACAATTATGTCGTCGTCCGCGTAAACCACGCCGAAGGGCACTTCCTCGGGTTCGAGCGCCAGTTTTTCGGGCGGCGGCACCGTCACGGCGTATTTTTCGCCGAGGCCGGTTTTCAGCGACGGTTTCACCCTTTGCCCGCCCGCCGGCGCGACGAGCCCGCGCCTTATCAGATCCGCCGAATACGACCTGCCGACGCCGAGCGCGCGGGATATCGCATAGTCGAGACGGTGTCCCGACAATTCGCCGTTTATCACGATTTCATTTATGTTATCAAGAGGATGCAAGGAGCTTGCTCCTTGCCGGGTTCGGGCGCCCATAGGCACGATGCTCCTACGGGGAGCCCGAGGTTTTGATACTGTAGTTCAAGGTTTCCCCAAGTACGCGAGAACGTCGGCACAGCGGTCGCACACCTCTTTTTCGCCGATTTCCGGCCGGTGTTTCCAGCACCTCGGGCATTTCGCGTCCGTGTTTTTGCTCACGCCCACCGTTATTCCCGTGAGGGCGTCATCGTAAATCACGTCGGCCGTTTCTGGGGCGCGCGCCCGCTCAAAGCGCGACACTATGACGACCGTCTCCCAGAGTTCGTCGGGCACGGACGACGCCGCTTCGCCGTACCGTTCGCTCCAGACGGCCCACACGGACGCGTCAAGGGAATGCCCGATCACGCCCTTCGAGCGCGCCGATTCGAGCGCGCGCTGTATGGCCCCCCTGCACTCCATCACTTTGTCCCAGCGGGATTCGATCTCTTCCGGGAGGCCGTCTCTCGAAACCGACGGCCAAAGCGACATGTGGACGCTTTCGGGGAGGGCGGGGTCCATTTTCCGCATCTCCGCCCATATTTCCTCGGATGTGAAGCACAGTATCGGGGCGATCATGGAGACGAGCGGCGACAGCGCCTCCCACATCACGGAGCGGGCGCGCCTGCGCCTTGGAGAATCCGCCCTGTCCGCGTAGAGCGCGTCCTTCGATATGTCGATGTAGAACGACGACAGTTCATTGTCGCAGAATTGATGTATCTTGAACATCGGCAGGTGGAATTCGTAGGCGTCGAAGCTCGAAGTGACGTTATCCGCCAGCCGGGCCAGTTTGAGCAGGATATATTTGTCGGTCTCGCCGAGTTCCGCGCGCGGCACGGCGTCGCGGGCCGGATCGAACCCGTTGAGGTTCGCCAGGAGGAAGCGCGCCGTGTTGCGTATCCTTCTGTAGGATTCCGCTAGGTTGCTTATTATAGTATGCGATATGCTGACGTCGTTGCGGTAATCCGTCGAGGCGACCCACAGACGCAGGATGTCCGCGCCGTATTTTTCGACTATTTCCCGGGGCAGTATCGCGTTTCCGAGCGATTTCGACATCTTCCTGCCATGTTCGTCGATCGTGAAACCGTGAGTCAGCACCGTGTCGTAGGGCGCCCTCCCCCGCGTGGCGACGGACGTCAGCAACGACGACTGGAACCAGCCCCTGTGCTGGTCGCTGCCTTCGAGATACATGGCGGCCGGGAAACTGAGTTCCGGCCACATCGACGGGTTTTCGAGCACGCCGCGGTAACTGCATCCCGAGTCGAACCACACGTCCAAAATGTCGTGCTCTTTCTTGAGATTTTTGCCGCCGCACTTGGGGCACAGGGCGAGGTCGCCCAGAAGATCCGGGGCGGCGGCTTCCCACCAGTAATCGCTTCCGTTTTCAAGCACTTTCGCGGCAACGCGCCTGACGCGGTCGGCCGTCAGTATCACCTCGCCGCAATCTTTACAGTAGAACGCGGGGATGGGAACGCCCCATATCCTTTGCCTGCTGATACACCAATCGGAACGGTCGCGAACCATATTCGAAATTCTTTCTTTGCCCCACGACGGTATCCATTCTATTTCGTTTTCGACGCACGAGAGCGCTTTGTCCCTGAATTTGGAGACAGACACGAACCATTGGTCGGTGGCGCGGAAGATGACCGGTTTTTTGCAGCGCCAGCAATGCGGGTAGGAGTGGGTTATCTTAAGTTGTCCCAAAAGCCTGCCGAGGGCTGTCAGGGTTTCGAGCACTTTTTTCGCGCCGTCGTCGAGTGACAACCCGCCGACGAGTTCGGTCTCAGGGACGAAAAATCCCTTCGCGTCGACCGGGTTGTATATGTCGAGCCCGTATTTCACGCCGGTCTCGTAGTCCTCCACGCCGTGTCCCGGCGCGGTGTGGACGCAGCCCGTGCCCGCGTCGAGCGTGACGTAACCGGCCGACACGAACGGTATTTCGCGTTTTTCGTAGAATGGGTGGACGGCCTCAAGCCCTTCCAACTCACGCCCTTTCACCGTGACGAGCGCCTCGCCGAACTCGATCCCGGTATTTTGCGAGACTTCGTCCTCCAGTTCCGACGCTATCAGGTAAACGCGCCCGCCCGCCTCGGCCTCGAAAAACGCGTACTCGAAGTCGGGATGCACGGCGATCGCGAGACTCGCCGGAAGCGTCCAGGGCGTCGTGGTCCAGATTATGGCGCTCACGTCGCGTCCGGCCAGCGCGGCCCATTTCGTCCCGGCCGCGCGGAACGGATAGGAAACGTATACGGATGGCGATGTTTCGTCCTCGTATTCGATTTCAGCCGCGGCCAAAGCGGTCTCGCAGTCAACGCACCAGAATATGGACTTTCGCCCCCTGTAAACGAGGCCGCGCTCGACCATGTCGGCGAGGACGTTTATCTCGGCCGCCTCGAAGCCGGGATTGAGCGTGATGTACGGTTTTTCCCAGTCGCCCATGACGCCGAGACGTTTGAATTCGTCGGTCTGAACCCTGACGAATTTGAGCGCGTGTTCGGCGCACCGTTTGCGGAGTTCGACCGGGTCTATCTGTTCGGCCCTGATGCCCGCGTCCTTCAGCACCTTGTGTTCGATGGGCATACCGTGGGTGTCGTAGCCGGGCACGTAAGGCGCGTAATATCCGCGCATCCATTTATAGCGGACTATCATGTCCTTAAGTACTTTGTTGAGCGCGGTGCCGATGTGAATGTCGGAGTTGGCGTACGGAGGCCCGTCATGGAGGATGAAGCGCGGGCGCGAGGCGCGGCTGTCCCTCAGTTTGCCGTAAACGCCGGACTTTTCCCAGAATTCCAGGAATCCCGGCTCGCGTGACGACAGATTGGCGCGCATGGGAAAATCGGTTTTTGGAAGAAACAGGGAATCTTTATAATCGTTGGATTTTTTTCCCGAAGCCATCTGAAGAACCTCCCAATAAGTAGGCAAATTACGGCAGATATCTTATCATCACGCGAAAATAAAAACAAATTGCGACGCGGGGGCGGCGCAGTTTGTCGCGCGTTACGGCGAAGCCACCGCCAGCCCGGCGGTGCGCCGGGCATATGAAGACTGGGCGCTAGCTGATTTTCGCGAAAGAAGCATGTTGCGAGGAGCGCGAGACGAAGGAAAAATAGAAGGGAAAACAGAAGGGAAAATAGAGGGGAAAATAGAAGGGAAAATAGAGGGTAAGCTGGAAGTGGCGCGCAATTTGCTCGCGAACGGATTTTCGCCGGATATTATCGCGAAGAGTACAGAATTGCCCATCGACAAAATTCGCGGGCTTATGAACTGACGCCTTGTCCAAGCCCGCCGAACCTGGTTTCATTTGTCTCACTCCCTAATTTTACGTTGAATCCGTTCCCCTTGAAGAGAAAAAGGAGAACGGATTCAATTACTAGATATCGTCGCTGGGGCCGGGCGGGGATTTCCTTAAATCTTCACCTATCGCGTATAGTCCCGAAACAGATACAGAACTGTTGTCGGACAGGCAATCAGCGGCCATGTTAACATTACGACCGGCAAAGCTGCCTTTATATAGTTTTCCGGCTTGCCCATTAGTGCCTGTAATTCTATCGCTTTTTGCCGCAGAGCGCGTTATTTCCGCATTGATATCGTTGTCTGCCGCGAAACCGCCGGCATAAGAGTCGTGAACGGTAGATACGGATGAGACGCTGCCGCTCGCCGTACAATCCGTTATTTTTGCGTCAGACCAGTTAGATGCTACAAAACCGCCGGCGAGAGAAGTATTCTTAGTAGAATATGCGGAAACTGTAACGTCTGCTGTACAGTCCGTTATTTCTCCTCCATTTCCTCCATTTTGAGCTGCAAATCCACCCGCAAAGGCATCATAGGAATTGGAATTGAACGCGGAGACACTGCCGCTCACTGTACAACCCGTTATTGTTCC
>JAIRKI010000044.1 GCA_031260185.1 Synergistaceae bacterium
GTGTGTCCCCCCTGCTTGAAAACTATCGCCGCTTTTCGGTAATCCGCGCTGTATGCCATACATATATTTTCGGATGATTCCCGAATAACTTTATACCACTTAAGTTAAGATACTATAAAGGAATAAAATTACCGATACTTGTGTCTCGTAATGAGAAACTTTTATTTGAGACGATAATTTGGGAAACGTTATTTCCATATTTATTTTTTGACAATCATTTTTACCCTAATTTACATTTAAATTATATGCGGTCTTTTTATGGTATTGAGACGCATGATTTCAAAGTAGTGGTAGAAGATAACGACGTCGTTTTAGACGCAGGAAGTTGGATCGGAGACTTTGCGGCATATGCGGTCAAGTGCGGCGCGATTGTGTATGCATTTGAACCAACTTTTGAAACCTATAAGTTATTACTTGAAACAGCTACGCTCAATCCAGGAATAAATCCAATCAATTCAGGTTTAGGCGCTAAAAAAGAGAGGTTACCCCTGTTTATCACGGACGAACATAATACAGGAAGCAACACTATGCAACAAATGATGCTTGAAATATTGCAAGGAAGGAAGGTTCTCCGAAACAGTAGAAGTCACTACCATAGATGACTTTGTCAGAGAAAACAATATAACGCGAGTTGATTTTATTAAAGCTGACATTGAAGGTTTCGAGCGGAATATGTTAAAGGGAGCAGAATTTGTCTTGAGCCATTTTGGACCTAAACTAGCGATATGTACATACCATCTTCCTGATGATCCCGAAGTATTGGAAAGAATAATTCTTGAAGCAAACCCAAATTACCGTGTGGTGCATATGCGTGATATATTATTTGCTTCGGTAGTGTAGGTTTCTGGAATATCACCGTTTCCGGCACGCTCGCTTCTTTACACCGATCTCTGTCTTCCATCCATTCTTCGGGTATATATAACCGTCTGTCTATTGGGGCATGTCCTTTAGCGCTCGCGTATGTTAAAAACACGCCAATCTGACAGTTTTCTATTCGCCCCGCTGTTCCGCCGTACTGTCTTTTTACTCCGCAAGATTTCTTTCCTTGCTTTAAAAATCCTGTCTCATCCACTACGAGTACCCCATCTTCATCTCCAAGCTTTTCTCCTGCGTAATTCCGTGTTATATCCCTTATTTCGTCCGCGCTGAACCGTCCGCGATATAGAAACGTCACTTCGATTTTGAATCGATATCCGTACAAACGAATGATCTGTTCGGCTGTAAAATTCATATTTGCGCACACCAAAATCACATGTCTGTCCCGACTTTTCACCGGCGCATATCGCGACAGGCTGTAAATCCTTTGCCCCACAGCAAATCCATACACAAATACTCTATTTTCCATAGAGCCAGACTCGCGCCTTCTTGAATCTTTTACCCGCTATTTTACCCACCTTTATCATACAGTCAAGACCGTTAATGGTTACTAATGGTGATGTGTGAAAAAGGAAAAACCCGGTCAAACGCCGGGTTTTTCTTCATTATCTGTTGCCACTGTTAATACGTTGGTGGGCCTACCGGGAATCGAACCTGGAACCTTCCGGTTATGAGCCGGTGGCTCTGACCAATTGAGCTATAGGCCCGCACAAACCGAAATTATACCACAGGATTGTCCTTCAATCATAACTAATTTGGACAAATCCTTTTTTCTCAATGCGAGCGGACTATTTCTTTCACCACCATGAGGCGGCTCAGCGTGGAGCGCTCGTTTTCCTCCAGCTTCATCGATATGTTTCTGATGGCTTCGGTGAAGCTCGGTATCATGACGTGTTCAAGCGCGTTCACACGGCGTCTGGTGCGCTCTATTTCGAGCGACATCAACTTGAGACCCTTTTCCTCGGCGGCCAGTTCCACGAGCCGTTTTATCACCCCGGAAAAACGTTCCAACGCGACATCAAGGCTTCCCGGCGACGATCCCAAGCCGTAGCTCAGTTTTATGGGACGCTCCGTCAACGTGAATTGGGGTACATTGACGCTCATCACGTTTCTGTAGGCAACGGCAACGCCGGTCTCGCCCCCGGCCATCAGAAGCGCCTGCTCCATCATTGAAGGGAGCGTCTGGGCGCGCGCCAACTGAAAACTCTGGAAACAGACGGCCAATTCCGTTTCCACTTCCTCGCGGAGGCGTTTCACGCCGCGCGCCTTCCGCATAAATTCCTTGATCAGGGCGTCCTGTTTGTCCTTCAGGAGTTTATGACCGCGACGCGCGGTCACTACGCGCTTTTTGAGGCGCGATAACTCCATCCTGTTCGGGTTTACATTGAGAGCTTTAGCCACGCCGGCGTCCCCCTCAAGAGGCCTTGCTTTCCTTCACGGCAAGCAAGGGTTCGAGATATTTTTCTATGTAAGCGTCCCTTATGCGCTTCAATTCCTTCTTGGGCACTATGGTCAGGAGTTCCCAGCCGAGCAACAGAGTCTCCTCTACCGTACGGTTCTCGTATTCGCCCTGCCTCACATAGGTGTCCTCAAACATGTCGGCGAATTTGGCGAACGCCTTGTCCTCGTCGGAGAGGGCGCCGTCACCGAGTATCACCGCCAATTCTTTCGCTTCCTTGCCCTGCGAGTAGGCTGCGAAAAGCTGGTTCATCAGATCGGCGTGATCCTCGCGCGTCTTGCCCTTGCCGATTCCCTTGTCCTTCAAGCGCGACAGCGACGGCATCACGTCCACCGGCGGGTAAATGCCCTTGCGGTGAAGGCTACGCCCCAGAATGATCTGCCCCTCCGTGATGTAGCCGGTGAGGTCGGGAATCGGGTGCGTCTTGTCGTCCTCGGGCATGGTGAGTATCGGGAACTGGGTTATCGAGCCCTGTTTTCCGCGCAGACGCCCGGCGCGCTCGTACATAGTGGCGAGGTCGGTGTAGAGATAACCGGGATAGCCTCGACGTCCGGGGACTTCCTTCCTCGCCGCCGAAATTTCGCGAAGCGCCTCGCAGTAATTGGTGAGGTCGGTCAGGATGACCAGGACGTGCATGTCGTGCTCGAATGCCAGATATTCGGCGCACGTAAGGGCGAGACGCGGCGTCGCGATTCGCTCTATGGCGGGGTCGTCGGCCAGGTTAACGAACATGACCGTGCGTTCGAGCGCGCCCGTCTTGCGGAAGTCTTCCATGAAGAACGACGCTTCCTCGAACGTGATGCCCATCGCCGCGAAAACGACGGCGAAAGCCGCGTGCCCGCTGATGACCCGCGCCTGCCGCGCTATCTGAGCCGCCATCCTGTTGTGCGGCATACCGCTTCCCGAGAATATCGGCAGTTTCTGGCCGCGGACGAGCGGGTTCATGCCGTCGATGGTCGATATGCCTGTCTGGATGAACTCGGACGGATAGTCGCGCGAGTATGGGTTCATCGGGTTGCCGTTGACGTCGAGCGCGGTCTCGGGAATGATGTCGGTTCCTCCGTCGATCGGCGCGCCGCGCCCGTTGAATATGCGGCCCAACATGCTCTTGGCCACAGGAAGCGTCAACACGTCGCCGAGAAAACGTATCTTCGTGGTATCGGCGTCTATTCCGGTGCTGCCCTCGTAGACCTGCACCAGCGCCCGGTCCTCCGTAATTTCGAGAACCCTCCCGCGCCTGCGTTCTCCGCTACTGAGCCTTATCTCGGCCAATTCGTCGTACTTTACGTCGTTTATTTTCTCGACGACCATCAGCGGCCCCGAGAGATTTGATATGGTACTGTACTCTTTAGGCAACATCTTCCTCACCTCCGGATGCCGCTAGTCTGCCCAGGTCTTCCTTGATTCTCTCCTCCGTCGCGTCGAGCGCGTCGAGTTTCGTCTCCTCGGTATATCTCATGCGCGCTATCTCCTCGCGGACGGGCAGATTTATGACCTCGCGCAGAAGGGCGCCTCTCGACATGGCCTGCATACCGAGCCTGTTGAAGGTGAGTATGTTGCGGAGCATCTTCACCTGTTTGTCCATGGACGCGTAGGTGTCTATCTCGTGGAATGAGTTTTGATGCAAAAAGTCCTCGCGAAGCGATTTCGCGGTCTCCATCGTCATGCGTTCCTCGCGGGACAACGCGTCTATCCCGACGAGGCGGACTATCTCCTTGAGCTGGTCTTCCTCTTCCAGAATCGACATCGCCTGAACGCGCATGTCGTTCCACTCGCCGTCGTATTTGTCGTCCCAGTATTCGCCGAGTGTATCCGTGTAGAGCGAATAGCTGTTGAGCCAGTTTATCGCGGGGAAGTGACGCTGATAGGCCAATTGCGCGTCGAGACTCCAGAAAACTTTGGCCACGCGCAGGGTGTTTTGTGTTACGGGCTCCGAGAGGTCTCCGCCGGGAGGCGAGACCGCGCCGATCACCGACACCGCGCCTTCGCGCCCGTCTTTCCCGAGACATATCGCGCGTCCCGCCCTCTCGTAGAACGACGCCATTCGCGTGCCGAGGTACGCCGGATATCCCTCTTCGCCGGGCATTTCCTCAAGACGTCCCGACATCTCGCGCAACGCCTCGGCCCAGCGGCTCGTCGAGTCGGCCATGAGGGCCACGGAGTAGCCCATGTCGCGGAAATATTCGGCTATCGTTATTCCGGTGTAAATGGAGGCTTCGCGCGCGGCGACCGGCATGTTCGACGTGTTCGCGATGAGCAGCGTCCTCTTCATCAACGGCTGGCCCGAACGAGGATCTTCCAGCTCTGGAAATTCCAGAAGGACGTCGGTCATCTCGTTGCCGCGCTCGCCGCACCCTATGTAGACCACTATCTCGGCGTCGGCCCACTTGGCCAGCTGGTGCTGTATCACCGTCTTACCGGAGCCGAACGGTCCCGGCACGCAGGCCGTACCGCCGCGCGCTATCGGGAAGAACATGTCGACTATCCTTTGACCGGTTGAAAGCGGCACTTCGGGAGCGAGGCGCTTCGCCACGGGACGCGGTTTGCGCACCGGCCAGCGCGACAGCAACGTTATCTCGCGCTTCGCGCCGCGCTCGTCCTCGATCACCGCGACGGTCTCCTCGACCGTGAACTCGCCGGATCGTATCTCGGTTATTTTGCCTTTCAGTCCGGGGGGAACCATTATGCGGTGCTCCACCAAGACAGTCTCCTTTACCGTACCCAAAATGTCCCCGCCCTCGACGGCATCGCCGGCGGCCGCCTTGGGCGCGAAATTCCATTTTTTCTCGCGGCTTATCGCGGAAACGATGATTCCCCTCGTGATATACGCGCTCTCCGCCGCTTTTTCGATATCCATCAACGGGCGCTGTATGCCGTCGTAAAACTGTTCTATCAGCCCCGGGCCGAGTTCCACGCTCAGCGACTCGTTGGTGTCGACAACCTCCTCGCCGGGCATCAAACCCGACGTCTCCTCGTAAACCTGTACGGAAACCGTGTCGCCGCGAAGCTCTATTATCTCGCCGACCAAGCCCACTTTTCCGACCCTCACAACGTCGAACATGCTCGCGCCCAACATTCCCTTCGCAACAACAAGAGGACCGGCAATCTTGGCTATGGTTCCCTTCAAAACTTTATCAGTGGCCACTCACATCGCCTCCATTACGCTATATCATATCCCTGTTTATTTTTCTCCGAAGATATCCATGCCGACCGCTCTTTCCGCGCTGTCGCGGATGGACGCGATACCTACGCCGAGCGACCCGGACTGAGCCGGTATCGGAATCACGCAGAGCGGTTCGTTCTCGTTGACGGCTTCCATGTCGCTTTTGAACTCGGCGTACAGCGACTCCTCAATGAAGAGGATCGCGTACCCGTCGCGGGCGTAACGTTCCACCATGCGCGGCACGGAGTCCCTGTTCTCATTGTCGACGGCGGCCGTCTCCATTCCGACGGCCTGAAAAGGCATCATGAGATCGTAACTGCCGACGGCCGCCATCAGACCTTCGTTTTTAACCGATTTAACCGAAGTAGCCACGCCTCATCATCCCCTTCACGCTCTCGCTGTTTGTCTTTGTGGCATTCGACACCAGTATTGTCCTGATGTTTTTAATTTCCATCTCCTTGCCCCAAAGGAACGCCGTAACGTTCTCGGGCGCCGACGCGCTGTATTTAGCGCTTGAGACGACAGCCGAACAAAAGTCGTCAAGCGCGCGTTCGAGCGCCGGCATCAGTTCGTCAAAATCGCCGCTCCCCTCGACCGCGGATATCGCCATGCCCACATCCGAGTAAGCGAGGTTCCTGCCCCACGCGTCGAACTGATCGGACATCAGCGGTATGAGCGCTGAGACGGCCACTGTCCCGCCGTCGTGCAAGAAGGGCGCGGCAACGGACGAGTCGAAACCGAAACGTTGCAAGCGCAACAGATTCCTTATGTTCTCGGAGTCGATGCGCGCCCTGGCCCAGGATATCACGCCGGAAAAATCCAAAGAGCCGGCGAGAGAGAGTATCGCAGCGAACATTCCCCTGTCGAGCACGCGCTCTATCTCGACTATATCGGCGTTCTGTTCCCACATGGAAACGCAGGACGGAAGCAAAGCCGGCAATCCCCACGGCAGAAGCCCGTATTCCTCCGACTCCATGCGCGAGACGAGATCGTCTGGCGGCACGGAGCCGAGGCGAGTCAATAGGTCATAACGCTTCTTTCCGCCCGATCTCGCCTTGAAAGCGCCTTTCAACACCACTTTCACGTTATGGAAATCATACGGAATCCTGAAAATGTCGACGAGTTCACTGTCGGGAACGAACGCGGCAAATTCGTCAAACGTGGCGCAAAGTTCCGCCTCAAGAGCCGAATCATACCTCGCGCCTTCAGTCATCCAGCGCGCGTAGTCCGACTCCGCCAATATCTTGAACGCGGCGTCAAGCCCATCGGCGTCAATCATCCTATTCAGCCGGGAAGCGTCAAACAATCCCGGCTCAAGCGCGCGAATACGCGCCACCGCATAGCCGTAAGCATCGTTTCGCGGCATCATCTCACCCCCTCATCCGGGGAAGAGCCGACGCACGACTTCGCTCTCCAGACGTTCCGATACCGTTTGAATCAGCATCTCCCATGTACAGTTCACGGCTATCCGGCCCTTGTTCAATATGAAACCGCCCGAAAAATCCCCTCGCCTGTCCGAGAGTTTTATCTTCGTGCCGTTTTTATTGTTGAAAGCGTCAAGCCATGCGGCGTCAAGATATTTTTCGCCGCCGGAGAACTCTATTACCTCGTCGCCGGACTCTATGGCTTTTTTCAGCAATTTTTCGCAGAAGGCCGCGTACGCTTTTTTGTCGAGACGCCCCAAACGCTCAAGTCCTCCGGCGTAGACCTCGCTTATCAGCTTACGCTGCGCGTCGAGGCGTATTTTACCCACGTCGAGCTTCGCCACTATCTCGCGGCGTCTGAATATCTCCGGGCGCTCCTTTTCGAAACGCTCGCGGGCGGACTCGCCGAGGCGCCGCACCTCGGCGTCGATCTCCTGTTTCACGCCTGATTCCTGTTCGCGCGCGCGGGACAGTATATTCTCCGCCTCTTCGCGCGCCTCGCGCTCAATCTTTTCCGTTATTTGCGCCAAAGACATGGTTTTCCCCCCTGTCCGGCTAGCCGATCTTTATTCCGTTCAGCATGAGAAGGCTCACGAGAAGCCCCAATACCGCGTAAGTTTCGCACATGGCGGGAAGTATTATCGCCTTGCCCATCTCTTCGGGACGTTTCGAGACGAGAAGAATTGACGCGGCCGACGACCTGCCCTGCCATATCGCCGAATAAAAACCGGATATGGCTATCGGCAGACAAGCGGCCCCAATCGCGAATCCCTGCCACACTGTCACGGCAACTGGCGAACCGATGATGCCGGCCTTGAGCAGGGCGAAGATGGCGACCAAAAATCCGTAAATCCCCTGCGTTCCCGGAAGCGCCAGCAATATCAAGGCGGAGACGAATTTCTTGGGATCCTCCGTCATGATACCGGCCGCGGCCTCGTTGGCCACGCCTATGCCCCATGCGGAACCGGACCCGGCGAACCCCGCCGCGAGCGCCGCCCCCAACACGACAAACGCCGGCCCCAGTTGTTCCGCCATCGTCGAAATGATGATGCTTTCCATCTCATACAACCCCCTCAGTATTTATTGAAATATATAGAATTCAATGGCCAGCGCGTTTATTCGCCAGCCAAGCGGACATATTGTGTCTTCACGGCGAGAGGCGCGAATTCCTCTCCTGACGCCGAGTAGAATTTTCCGAAAAATTCCACGTACTGGAGCCTCAGCGAGTGTACGAACGCGCCCAGCACATTCACGGCGATTCCGAAGGCATGCCCGAGGACGAAAATCAATATCCCGAACAATATTCCCACGTAAGGCACGCCGGAGACGAGATTGGCCAAAAGGTTGATGACGGTTCCTATGGCGGCGGAACTGAGCCCGAGCGCCAAAAGGCGGCTGTAACTCAAGAGATCGCCGAGATAGCCCGTCACGTTGTAAAGGCTCAGCACGCCGGAAAACAGCTTGCCCAATATATTCTTCTTATCCCTGCCCTGTGTGGCGACGAGGATCAGGGCGCCAACCGCTGCCGTCATCCTGAAAACCTCGGCCGAAACCGGAACGGCGCCGGTAGTGGCCAATCCCAGCAGAACGAGGGAGCAGAGGAATATCATCCATCCCCCTTGATCGGCGAACGCGGCAAACACGTTGCCATTCCTGATGTTGTCGTACATCGCTATCGCGAGCCCGATAAATATCTGAACGAAACCGAACGCGAGAGAGACGAAAAGCATCGTCATGGGGTCGTTCATCGGGTCGAGAATCTTTATACGCTCAAGCGGCGCGAGGAAACGCAGGAAGGAGAAACTGGTGATGCTGTCGCCGAACCAGGAAAACGTCAGTGCCCCGAATATCACCGCGCATATATTGCTTATTATGAGCACCAGCATGAACTTTCGTATCGTCCCGGCCACGCGGTTCCGCAACAGCAAAAATATCAGCGCCGACGCCACGATTGCCCCGTAAGCCGCGTCCCCGAAACATATCCCGAAAAATATGTAGAAAAACGGGGCGACTATCGACGTGGGGTCGAGTCCCCTGTAACAGGGCAGACCGAACATTGAGACGAGAGGTTCCACGGGAGCGAAGAATTTTTTGTTCTTCAGCAGTACCGGAGGCTCGTCGCCCTCCGTCGGCTCGGATACGGCGATATCCGTGAGCGCTTTCCACGGCGAGACAGCCGACTTGAAATCGACCAGTTTTTTTTCGGGAATCCAGAACGACTCGACTATTATCTGCTCCGTATGCTCCCCATCGAGAATGGCTTCGAGTTTTGCGCGTTCCACGCTCCATTTGTCGGAGCATACCTCGCACAGTTTCCAGGCGTCATCCGCGATATTTTTGATCTCGGAGGTTATCGCGGCTTCCTCGGCCTTCAATCCGGAAAGCTCTTTTTCGAGGCGTGATATTTCGTCGCGGGGAAGCGCCGTCATCTGAGACGGAATCTCGATCCGCGACGCCTGTATTCCCGACACGGCAATCGAGAATTTTTCCGCGGCGTGGCGGGCGTATATCACGGATACGACCCCGGCCGCGTCATTCATTTCGCCGGATAATACGTAAATTTCGGCGTCCTTGCCCAAGGAGGAGACGCGCGATTTGAACTCGTCGACGAGAGCGGCCGGAACGGAGAATAAATTCCCTTGGACGGCCTCGGTCCCGCGATTGTAAAAATCAAGCGAATACGGGAGGGACGACAGCGGCGCGAGCGACGCGATCAGGCCCGTCACCCTCGACAGTGAGGTCTTGGCGTCCGACGCGCGTTTTTCGAGCGCGCGTACCGCAACCGCCGTTTTGAGAAATTTTTCCCGCGACGCCATCGCGTCGAGCGCGGACGCTGAAACCTCGGGCAGGTCTCCCAAGGCTTCGGCGAGCCCGCCTTTTTTTGCGGCGTAGGGTTCCAGGAAACGCATCACGAAACGAACCTCCGACATCAGGTCGTCCAGACCGCGCGCCCTTGTCCTCAAGGACTCCAAGTCACGCTCTTCCGTGTGTTCGCGGCCACCGGGAATGACCTGACAGCAACCGATGCGCTGTATGCGGTTCCACACATCGTCCGCGACGGACTTGTGCGCCGCTACGCGAATCTTGCGCATGGCCTCAATCGCCATATGCGGATACCACCTCTTTTACGAGCCATTCGGAGACTTCCGCGACGCGCGATTTTGTTTTATCGTAGAACTTTTTGGCGTCCGCGCGTCCTCCATCTACGATTTTCGCCGCGGCATTCCCGGCCTCGGCTTCAGCCTTGCGCGCCTCGTCGCGGAAATACCTGTGAGACTTCTGACGCGCTTCTTTTACGGCCTGTTCTCCGGCAGTACGGGCGGTGACAATCAACCGCGCGCCCTCCGTCTTGGCCGCCGCTATGATCTCGCGTGCCTTGGCTTCTTTCGCCCTTACTTCGTCCGCTATGGTTTCAGCCAATCCATCCACCTCCAGAAAATTCTCCGCGAAAATAATTTTACAACGTTTTCATTTTACATCATCAATAAATTAAATGAAATGTTTTCCGGACAAAAAATAAGTAATTTGGACAATTTTTTACCAATTAAAAAATATTAAAGAAAAAACATTGAAGTAAAGTATAACGCATACTTCCGCGCGGCCCAAATTGTCCGGGTATTTTTCCGTGCCGTTACGGTAAACCCGTGTTGACGATGAAACATTTATAAGCACAGTAACATTTTTTGGAAATAATCTTAAAAGCAAGTATTGAGAAATTATATTCTCATATCCGGCACTTTGCAAAAAAATATTTTTGAATTGAAAATCACTAAAGACTCCATGATTCAATGTCGAATAAAACATTATGAGAAAATTAAAAGTGAATTCTATGCCGACTCGC
>JAIRKI010000114.1 GCA_031260185.1 Synergistaceae bacterium
AAGGCGCGTTTTGAGCTCTAATATGGCCCATAAATAATTGAAATGCCTCTCGCCGGGGAAATTTGAGTTCTCAGTGAGAAGTTGAACTCATAAGAGCGATTTATTCAGCGTTTCCTTAACTCACATTATAGAGGCATTAGCACCATTGTGCATATAGAGATTTTATCTTTTTTGTCGGCATTGTTCACGATTGAGTCAATTCTTTCTTGAAATACATCAAATTTATCATAATTTCGTGATCACATCTTGATCTATCGTTACGATGCCGTTATGCCGTTGTATGTTTTCGTTGCCTGGTATAACCGCGGGCGCGAGAGACGGAAAAGATAAAAAATCGTAAAAAGCGGAGATTCGGGGCCGATTTCCGCGAATTGAAGTTTATCGTTTATAATCCTATAATCGTATACTGAGGCGCCGGCGGACTACGGGCTTCGAAGGAGTGTTGCCCTGTGTGGGGGAAGGATATAGGAATCGATCTCGGAACCGCTACGGTTCTTATCTTTATCAAGGACAAAGGCGTCGTGTTGCAGGAGCCGTCCGTCGTCGCCATGGATCAGAACAGCGGGAAGATACTCGCGGTCGGTTCCGACGCCAAACTGATGATAGGCAAGGTGCCGGGCAACGTGGCCGCGGTCCGACCCCTGAAGGACGGGGTCATCGCCGATTACACCATGACCGAGGTCATGCTGCGGCTTTTCATAAAGAAGGTGACGCACGGGCTCGAACGGATAATGAGGCACCGCGTGATGATATGCGTTCCGTCCGGGGCCACCGACGTCGAGCGCAGGGCCGTGCTGGAAGCGGCGCTGGAGGTCGGAGCCAAGGAGGCCTATCTCATAGAGGAGCCGATGTCCGCGGCGATCGGCGCCGGCCTCGAAATAGCCGAGCCGGGCGGCAATCTCGTTGTCGATATAGGCGGCGGCACCACCGATGTGGCCGTCATCTCCCTCGGCGGCATCGTGGTGTCGAAATCCATGCGCGTCGGCGGCGATAAATTCGACGAGGCGATAATGCGTTACACCAAGAGACAGTTCAACCTGGCCATCGGCGAACAGACCGCGGAGGATCTCAAGGTCAAAATAGGAACGTGTTTCAACGTGGGCGACGAGCTGTCGATGAACATAAGGGGGCGCGATCTCCTGCAAGGCCTGCCGCGTCAGATAACAATGAGCAGCACCGACGTCATGAAGGCGATAGAGGATTCGATAAATTCCATAATCGGCGGAATTCGAGAGGTCCTGGAGCTAACGCCGCCCGAGTTGGCTGCCGATATTATTGAAAGAGGCATAGTGCTCACGGGTGGGGGCGCGCTGCTCAGAGGTTTGCCGGAACTGGTCACGCAGCAGACGGAAATAGAGACTAACGTGGCGGAATCTCCGATGGAGTGCGTGGTTCTGGGAACGGGACGAACGCTCGAAACACTCGATAAGTTCAGGGAATCGGGCACGGTGCTGTCGGCTATCAAAAGAGGCGGCAGGAGGCGTTGAGAGAAACGCCGCCTTCGCCGGGACACAAGGAGGCGACGCGATGTTCAGGGGTATTTACGCGGGAACTTCCGCGATGCTGGTTCAGGAGAAGATGCTCGACGTTGTCGGCAATAACCTCGCCAACGCGGACACTTCGGGTTTCAGGGCGCGCGTCGCGGTAAACAAGTCATTCCCCGAAGTATTGATGGACAGGGTCGAGCGATATTCGATCGTCGACGAGGCGCTCAACGAAGAACTGAAAGAGCGGAAATTTTTCCCGTATTTCAGGGGCCGTTCCCCCATAGGAACAATTTCGATGACGAATGTCCTGTCCGAGACCATTATGTCCACGGAGCGCGGTCCCGTTCAGTGGACCGACAACCCTACCGACGTCGCCATCGACGGCGAGGGTTTTTTTGTGGTACAGGACGGAAACGGCAATACCTTCTACACCCGTTCCGGACATTTTCAGAGAAACGACCAGGGACAGCTCGTCACCCATGACGGCGCTTTGATCCAGGGCGACGGCGGCCCGATCACCATCGGCGAGGCCGCGAGCGTGGCGATAGGCGACGGCGGCCAGGTCTTCGCCGACGGTGAGCAGATCGCCGCGCTTCAGGTGATGACGTTCGCGACTCCCACGTATCTTCGTCAAGTCGGGGGATCGCTTTTGGAGGAGACGGCCGAATCGGGGGCGCCTCAGCCCGCCGCCGGTGCGCGCATCGTGAGCGGCGGGCTCGAGCGCTCCAACGTGCAGGTCGTGTTGGAAATGGTCAGGATGATAGAGGCGAACAGGGCTTTCGAGGCCTCTGCGAGGTCCGTGACGATACAGGACGAAATGTCGGGCAGGATGTTTACGTCCGTGGGTAAACCCAGTTGATCGCGGTGAATAATAAAATAATATGAAGAAAATTTTTAAGGGAGGTATCGCGTGATGTTACGTTCTCTTTGGTCGGGAGCCAGCGGCATGATAGCGCAGCAGACGCATCTCGACGTAGTGGCCCACAACCTGGCCAACGTCAATACGTCCGGATTCAAAAAACTGAGGGCGGATTTTCAGGATCTCATCTATCAAATAAACAGGGAACCGGGCGTTCCGGTCGAGCCGGGTTCGATGGTGCCGACCGGCGTACAGGTCGGTCTGGGGGTCAAGGTCAGTGGGACGACCCGGATTTTCATGCAGGGCTCGCTCCAGACGACGGATAACGCGACGGACATGGCGCTCACCGGGGAGGGCTTTTATCAGGTCACGATGCCCGACGGCACGATAGCCTACAGCCGCGACAGCAACTGGAAGATCGACGCCAACGGCCAGGTCGTGAACCACGACGGTTATCTGCTGGAGCCCGCGGTGGTGGTGCCGGAGGAAGCCACCGACTTCGCGGTTTCGCAGACCGGCGCGATCACGATAAAAATGCCCGGCGAACCGCTTCCCCAGGAGATTGGACAGATAGAACTGGCCCGCTTCATAAACCCCGCCGGCCTCCTTTCCATAGGGCGCAATCTGTTTCTCGAATCCGCGTCGAGCGGCGCGCCGGTCGTGGGAAATCCCGGCGACGGTGGATACGGCACAATCGAACAGCGCACTCTGGAGATGTCGAACGTGCAGGTGGTCGAGGAAATGGTCGAGATGATAGTGGCGCAGAGGGCGTATGAGGCCAACTCCAAGACCATTCAGACGGCGGACGAGCTTCTGCGCATGGCGAACAACCTGAGGCGTTAAAGGGAATCGGGCGATGAAGGCTGTCATCCTCATCATAATAACGGCGCTTTTCGCCGGGCCGGCGCGCGCGGCGGACATCACGATACTGATGCCGTCGTCCGTCGAGGCGCGCGACGGATGGTTCTACCTGGGAGAGTACGCCGAAATATACGGGGACAGGGAGATTTCGGACGGCGCCTCGATGGCCGTGGTGCGCCACAACGGCTCCTTTTCGCGGCAGGATATTATAGACGCCCTTTCGTACACGGACGCCGCAGGCAGGGAAGTTTCGATCGTCATGCCGGAAGTCGTCGAGGTCGCGCCCGAACCCAAAATCGCGGCGGAACTTAGGGCGATGACCGCGTGGAAGTGGCGCGTCGGAATTGACGTTACGCCCGGAAATTGGGCGGAAACGATAAAGGGCTTCAGCGGTTACCGGCTTCCGCCGAAAATAACACCGGGAGCGCGTTCCATTGCCGTCAAACTCATCGACAAAGACGGCCGCGAATACACCAAACAGGTCAAGGCGGAGTGGTATCAGCCCGTCGTATACGCGACGGAAACCTTGCCCAGGGGCGAGCGGGTGGATGTCTCGAAACTCGGCGCGAGGATCGGAAAAGCGGCGATGATGATAACGAGCTTTTCCTCGCCGGAACAACTCGACGACGCGGTGACGCGCAAAACCGTGAACGCCTTGACGCGGATAGAGACGGACGACGTGAGGCAGGAGAGTTTCATAAGGGCCGGATCGACGGTGACCATGGTGGCCCGTTACAACGGTCTGGGGGTGGAAGCGAAGGGAATAGCGATGCAGCGCGGCGGTTTGGGCGATATCATAAAGGTAAAAAACCTGTCGAGCAAAAAAATCCTGAAAGCGAGGATTATCGGCGAGGACAGGGTGGAAATAAACACGGAGGCGGCGCGGTGACGCGCGGGAAAGGGAGGAATCCGTATGAAACTGATTAAAACGATTATCGCGATTTTGACGATGTCGATGACGGCGGCGGTCGCTGCGCCCGCCGTAGCCGATTCGCTCTGGAACGATAATTCGAGCATGTTCTCCGACAGAAAGGCGAGACGTGTCGGGGATCTCCTCATGGTCAGGATATCCGAGAGGTTTTCCGACAGCGACGAAGGCAAGATAAGCGCCAGCAAGAGTTCAGGCGAGAATGTCAACGCTGGCACCGGCATTCTGGATTTCATCAGGGCGTTCGGTTTCGGTTCATCGTCGCAGATGAGCGGCAGCACGAAGGTCGACCGCACAAAAAGCGTGAACATGGTGGTGAGTTGCGTGGTCACCGAGGTGCTGCCCAACGGCAATATGGTGATACAGGGCGAGCGTTCGATGGTAAGCGGGCCCGAGAGGATGAATGTGACCTACTCCGGCGTGGTGAGTCCGCGGGACGTGGCGCACAACAACGTGGTCGACAGTACCAAGGTCGTCAACTCCGAAGTCATAGTGAACGGCAATGGAGTCATCTCGCGCACTCAGCGTCCCGGTCTGATAGGTCAGATAGTTGAGGCCGTATTTTGATGACGGGAAAGAATGGAGGGGCTTGGTCATGAAAAAAATTACGGATTTGAAAAAAAGCGCGCTTTTGGGCGCTGTCCTGATATGCGCGGCGGCGCTTCCCGCGTTTGCCGGCGTGAGTCAGCCGATGGCGCGGGTTAAGGACATCGCGACGGTGGAGGGCATCAGGGAAAATCAACTGATAGGCATGGGTTTGGTGGTCGGTCTTCAGGGCACGGGAGACAAGGGGAATATGGCGATGCAAATGATGTCGAACATGACCGAGCAGTTCGGCGTAATGGTGGACCCCAGACAGATAAACAGCAAAAACGCGGCTGTCGTCACCGTGACCTGTCAATTGCCGCCCTTCGTCAGTCCCGGACAGAACACCGACGTCCTGGTGAGCGCCATGGGAGACGCGAACAGCCTGGAGGGCGGAGTGCTGCTTCAGACTCCGCTGAAGGCCGCCAACGGCAGGGTGTACGCTGTCGCTCAGGGGCCGCTCACTTTGGGCGGCTGGTCGGCGAGCGGCGCCGCGGCGTCGGCCAAAAAAAACGTTGTCACGGTCGGGCGCATTCCAAACGGCGCGATAGTGGAAGAGGGAGTCGGTATGAACTATGCCGGCAACGGGATGATAAACCTGCTGCTTCGTAATTCCGACTTCACCACCGCGCAGAGGGTGGCGGGCGCGATAAACCAGAAATTCGGCACGGTGGCGCACGCTCCCGATCCGGGGCGCGTATCGGTCAAGGTGCCGTCCTCTTACGCGAATTCCCCGGCCGCTTTCGTGGCCTCGATAGAAAATATGACCGTCCGCCCCGACGCCGCCGCCAAGGTCATCGTCAACGAACGCACAGGCACGATCGTGATGGGCGGCAACGTGAAGATAGGCAACGTGTCGGTCGCGCACGGCAACCTCACGGTCAGGGTGTCGGAAGGCGCGGATGTGAGCCAGCCGGACGCGTTGAGCGCCGGACAGACGGTCGCCACCCCTCAGACCGACATAGCGTCGAACGAGGAAGGCCCGCAATTGGTTGAACTTCCGTCAACTTCGACGGTGCAGGATTTGACCGCCGCCATGAACGCGGTCGGAGTGGGCCCGAGAGACCTGGTAGCGGTGCTTCAGGCAATGGACGAAGCCGGAGCGTTGCACGGCGCACTGATCGTCCAGTGAGGTCAATAATACGATGGCCGATTTCAGCGCGATAAACAGGCCCAATTTACTCAACCCCGACGGCTCTATGTCGCTCGCGGAATACCGGCGCAAAGAACGCGCGCTGGAGGAGAGCTGCAAACAGTTCGAGGGGCAGGTGTTCGGCAAACTGTGGAAGGACATGATGAAGTCCGCGCGCGCCATAGGCGGCGAGGAGCGCAAGAGGAAATACGGCGCCTTGGAGGACACTGTAGTCGAGATGGTCTCGGAACATCTGTCGGAAAGCCGGGGGATAGGAGTATGGAAGGTGCTCTACGATAACCTCCACAAACAGCTTCCGAAACCCGTCGGGGAGATGTCTCAGTAAAAATAAAGAGTGTTGTTTGTACAATGATTATTATTTATTATTAAAACCCTGCGGATCAGGGTTTTATAAGATGAAAATCATTGAAAAAACAACACTCTCTAAAGAATTATGACAGACTAAAAAAATTCTTAATGGAGGGAATGTAGATGAATAAGATCAGGAATTTCATGCTTGTCGTAGCGATGTGCCTCGCCCTGTCCGTGCAGGTTGGGTATGGCAATGACGGCAATAAGGGTTATATCGGTTTCGAAAAGGCAAAATCAATTGCCCTTGTTCACGCGAACGTTCCCGAAAGCGAAATCCGCAAATATGAAGCCGAACTCGACCGTTACAGAGGGCGCGCGGTGTACAAGATCGAGTTTGACAGCGCCATGATAGAATATGAATACGAAATCGACGCTGAAACAGGCGAAATTATACGTTGGAAATCCGAATACGACTGAAACCTCCCGCAAGCGCCGTAGATTGATAAAAAACCGCAGGGAACCTCTAAAAATCCCTGTCGTCTGTGATTCGAAAATACGTTTCGGGCGCGGCTTTTGGACCGCGCCCGTATTTTTTTCCGCCTGTACGTGATACTATTTAGAGGTAAGATAAATATTCTAAGGAGTGAATGATTTGAAAATTTCAGTTTTGGTAATAGCCTTGGCGGTTTTGCCGGCGGCGTTTTCCGACGCGGCGTGGGCGGCCGGCGTGTCACGGCCCGTTGCGGTTTTCGAGACGTCGATGGGAAATTTCAAAATCGAACTTTTTAACGATCTCGCCCCCAAGACGTGCCGCAATTTCATGGACTTGGCCGAACGGAATTTCTACGACGGAACGATCTTTCACCGCGTGATAGACGACTTCATGATTCAGGGCGGCGATCCGACGGGCACAGGCACGGGCGGCCCCGGATACACGATACCCGACGAGTTCGGCCCCGGTCTGGCGCACGACGCCGAGGGAATACTCTCGATGGCGAACGCGGGTCCAAATACCGGAGGCTCGCAATTTTTCATAACGCTCGTCCCCACGCCGTGGCTCGACGGCAAACACGCGATATTCGGCAAAGTGATCGAGGGCATGGAGACCGTCCGTGCCATAGGCAAAGCCAAAACCGCCTCAAGGGACAAGCCGGTGACCGATGTCGTGATAAAGAAACTGACGATAGAGGGCAACCTTGGAAAGAAAGAGTAAAAAAAGAGTAAAAAAATTTTCGGGCATTAGCGTTAATTCCACGCAAAAGCGGTACGCCGGCACATCACGAACAATTCAAATGTGAAATAATTTGTAAATCCGACGTAGACGCGGGGGCGAATGATTACGCGCAGCTGCCCCCGCGCGTTGACTGTAATCATTACAAAACGCTTGGCCTGTGGATTTTGGCAAAAGATGCTATGCGTCATTGTCTTTTATGATATAATTTCACTGTATTTTACGCAACGAACGCGAATCCTACGCAAAAGATGTCCTTTGCGCGGAGATATAAAAGCAATACAAAATCTTTTAGGGGAGTGGTTGTTATGCGCAAGTTGGTGTTGGCTTTTCTCATGTGTTTTCTCGTCGCGGGCGGCGCGTTTGCCGCGGATGACGTCGTCAGGATAGGCTTCTACAACTGCCTGACCGGGCAGAACGCCTTCGGCGGGCAGTTGGAACTTGAGGGCATCCGGTTGGCTCACAAGCAGTTCCCCGAGATACTGGGCAAAAAGATCGAAGTGATCGTAGTCGACAACAAGTCCGACAAGGTCGAAGCGGCAAACGCCGTCACCCGTCTCATCGAGAATGACAATGTGAACGTCATCATAGGATCGTACGCTTCCGGTCTTGCCATAGCCGGCGGCGAAGTCGCCGAAGCGGGGCGCGTGCCGATGCTTGGAACGAGCTGTACCAACCCGCTCGTGACGCAGGGCAAGAGGTACGTCTTCAGGACGTGCTTCATTGATCCCCTGCAGGGCGCGGGCGCGGCGGCTTACGCTTATAGGACGCTGGGCTGCAAAAAAGCGGCGTTGCTTATCGAAGTGACGAGCGACTACGCGGTCGGGCTCGCGAAATTTTTCAGGGACAACTTCGAGGCGCTTGGCGGAGAGACCGTCTCGGAGATGAGATATCAGGCCGGGGACACCGACTTCACTGCCCAGCTCACGGAAATCATGTCGAAGAAACCCGACATCGTATTCCTTCCCGCGTATTTCGCCGAGGGCGCGATAATCTTGAAACAGGCCAGGGAGTTGGGCGCCTCGTTCCGCTTCATGGGCGGAGACGCCATGGACAACCCGGATATGGTCACGTTGGGAGGCGACGCGATCGAAGGATTCATCTACACCGGATTCGCCTACGCGCCCGACATGCCGGAAATGAACGACGCCGCCAGGAAATTCACCGAGGACTGGTACAAAGAGTACAACAAGGACCCGAATGCTAACGCGGCCCTGGGATACGACTCGTATATGCTCGTCCTGGACGCGATAAAGCGCGCCGGCTCGGTGGAGCCGGAGAAGATACGCGACGCGTTGGAGGCGACGAAAGACGTCCCGGCCGTCACCGGCGCGACGACGTTCGACGCGGATCACAACCCTCAGAAGGACATAGGCATCCTCGAAATAAAAAACGGCAAGAAAGTATTCGTGGACACGGTAGTTCCGTAAACGGCGTATTCATACAGGCGGCGGTGAAGATTCTCATCGCCGCTTCATTTTATGTTGTTATATATCAGCGACCAGAAACATTTGCCAATCCTGTAGGGGCAGGCTAAAGCAAGGCTGGTAGTTTTTCAGACATGCGGACAAGTTTTGGCAAATCTTTCTGTCCGCGAGTATAATTTATAATTCCGTACAGACTGTGGGGATTCGCGCGCGCTTCAGCGGGACGGCGACTTTCCTGAATCGGGAGATGGGATACCTTTGGCTTTGAGTATGTTCCTGCAGCATTTGATAAACGCCGTCGGACTGGGTTCGCTTTACGGGCTGATAGCGATCGGGTACACGATGGTCTACGGTATTTTGAGACTGATAAACTTCGCGCACGGCGACATCTTCATGATGTCGCTGTATTTTGCGTTTTTCTCAATTACGCTCTTCCATATGCCGTGGCCGCTCGGGTTTGTCGCGGCGCTCGTCGTGACCTCCGTTATGGGGGTCGTCATCGAGAAATTCGCGTACAAGCCGCTGAGGACGGCGCCGAAGAACTCCGTGCTCGTATCGGCTATCGGGGCCTCGTTCCTGCTTGAAAACCTCGCGAC
>JAIRKI010000115.1 GCA_031260185.1 Synergistaceae bacterium
AAGGCGCGTTTTGAGCTCTAATATGGCCCATAAATAATCGAAATGCCTCTCGCCGGGGAAATTTGAGTTCTCAGTGAGAAGTTGAACTCATAAGGGCGATTTATTCAGCGTTTCCTTAACTGTCGAAAACCCGACCTGACAAACCGGCGACGTGTTTTGCCGTTGCCTGACGTGTCTCGTGTCCGGGGGAGCGAGCTGTTGAACAGATCTGCCCCTGACGTTTGAGTTCCTCGGGGTATCGATTGAAACCTGACGGACTGTTTGATGTGTTTCTTGTTGATGACATCTCTGACTCTCCTGCTTCTGTTTAATGGAATCATTACTCTTCTCTAAACTCGGGGCGATTCGGTAAAGCTCTCGACCTTGTTTCTCCGGCGGACATTTCCGGATGGTTCGCAAAAGATGAGTATAGCATATAATAAATCAAATTGTTATAATGCGGGATAGATTTAATTTCGCCACAATTCGTTCTTTGAACAGATTCGGCAATCCGATGCGCCCAGGATAGTAACTGAAACATTCTGATTACTCAGATAAAAAAATATGACTACATAATGAGAGCATAATACGGTTTTGCGGAGTCCATGCGCACACGTGAGCAAGGCTGGAAAAGAGATCATGTAACGCCGTAATTGTAGTTCGAAAACCGACGATTCATATCTTGGGAGGCATTTCAAATCCCGTCACTTGTTGCGTCTTACGACATTGTGGCCAACCCCATTATGCGCAAGCTGAATAGTCATCTCAAAAAATGAAATCCTGAAAATACCCCGAATCGAAATTCTCGCGATCCGGGATATTTTTTTGACGGTTTGGAACCGATCACGCCGCGGCGTTTCCCCTGTTTTCGGCGCGTTTGCGCTCGGTCGGGTCGAGGATCGTCTTGCGGAGGCGCACCGATTTCGGCGTCACTTCCACCAGTTCGTCGTCTCCTATCCATTCGAGCGACGACTCTATCGTCATCATGCGCGGCACGTCGAGGACTATCGTGGCGTCCTTTGTCGCGGAGCGGTGGTTCGTCTGCTGCTTGCGCTTGGCCGGGTTGCAGGGGAGGTCGCGCGTCGTCTTGGAGCTTTCGCCGACGACCATGCCGCAGTAGACCCTGTCGCCGGGCTTGAGAAAGAGCGTGCCGCGCTCCTGAAGGTTTTCGAGGCTGTAGCTCGTAGCAATGCCTGAATCCATGCTGACCATCGAGCCGCGCGAACGCGAGACCACCTCGCCCGCCCAGGGCGCGTACCCAACGATTCGCGACGTCAGTATTCCCATGCCTCTCGTGTCGGTCAAAAATTCTCCCCTGTAACCTATTAGACCGCGCGTCGGTATGCGAAATTCGAGTTTCAGCGTGCCCAATCCGCCGTTCTCCATGTTTTTCAGCTCGCCTTTGCGGAGGGCCAGCTTCTGTATCACGGCTCCCTGATATTCCTCCGGTATGTCGATTACGAGTTCCTCGACGGGTTCGAGCAGCGCGCCGTCGCGGGATGTCCGCGTTATCACCTCGGGGCGCGATATGCAGAACTCCATCCCCTCGCGCCGCATTTCCTCTATCAGTATGCCGAGGTGCAGTTCGCCCCTTCCGGATACTTTCACCCCGTCGGGGCGTCCCATATCCTCGACGCGGAGCGCCGGGTCGACGCGGGCTTCGCGTTCGAGGCGGTTCATTATCTGCCGTAGCGTCGCGGCGTTGCCGTCATCGCCCGCGAACGGGCCGGTATTGACGAGGAAGAGCATCGACACGGTCGGTTCCTCGATATCCAGCGGCGGCATGGGAGAGCCGGCCAGTTCGGACGACGACAGCGTGTCGCCCAGTGTTATCTCGCCGGGGCTCGAGAGCCATATTATTTCGCCGGCACTCGCCTCCTCGACTTCCGCGCGTTCCAGCCCTTCGGTCAGGAATATGTGCGCCGCCATTTCCTCGCGCTTGGAGACTATCTCAAATTCATCGCCGCCCTCGCCGAGTTTGCGGGTGCGGGTGACGAGAATTTTGTCGCCGCGCATCAAAGTCCCGCTCACGATTCGCCCTCCGGCGACGCGGCCCAGATAGTCGCTCCATGTTATGGTGCTCGCTTGCATCTGAAAGGGGCGTCCTTCGTGAACTTTCGGCGGGGGCGCGAAATCGACGATGGTCTTGAACAGGTCGTCCATCTTGTCGCTCTCGCCGCGTTCGTCCGACATCTGCCTTGTCATCCAACCATCGAGCCCTGAACCGTACAGCACGGGGAATTCGCACTGCTCGTCGGTGGCGCCGAGTTCGACGAAGAGATCGAAGGTCTTGTCGAGCGCCGCGTCGGGCGCCGCGTTGGGGCGGTCGACCTTATTCACCACCACTATCGGACGCAGGCCGAGTTTGAGGGCGCGCATCAGGACGTAGCGCGTCTGCGGCATCGGGCCTTCGTTGGCGTCGACAAGAAGCAGGACGGAGTCGACCATCGAGAGCACGCGTTCGACCTCGCCGGAGAAGTCGGCGTGTCCGGGCGTGTCGACTATGTTTATCTTGTACCCGTTCCAGTAAACGGAACAGTGCTTCGCCTTGATGGTGATCCCGCGTTCGCGTTCCAGCGAGAGGCCGTCCATGACGCGCTCCTCGATTCTGGCGTTTTCGCGGAAAGTGCGGGCCGCGCGGAATATCGAGTCGATGAGCGTGGTCTTGCCGTGGTCTATGTGAGCTATTATGGCCACGTTGCGTATCTTTGAAGCGTCGTGCAAAAAGGTCACCTCGTTCGTTTCAGGTCAAAATTCGCCGTACGAATATGTATCATAGCACTTGACCGTTATTTATGCTAGAATACCGCGTGGGAAGTGTTTCATCCAGTCGCTGTCGGCTCCGCCGATGGAGGAAAGTCCGGGCTCCGCAGGGCATGGTGCAGGAGAAACTCCTGTGGGTGCGAACCCAAGGAAAGCGCCACAGAAAATATACCGCCCGGGAAACCGGGCAAGGGTGAAAAGGCGAGGTAAAAGCTCACCGGACGCGCGGCGACGCGCGTGCTTGGCAAGCCCCACCAGGAGCAAGATCGAATAGGGGAGGATGAGGCGGCCCGCCGACTCCCGGGTACGATCGCGCAGATAAATGACTGGACAAGACAAGACCCGGCTTACGAAACGCTTCCCAAGCCAAAACGCGTGTCCGTAGCTCAGTTGGATAGAGTGTCGGCCTCCGGAGCCGAAGGCCGCGGGTTCGAGTCCCGCCGGGCACGCCAGAAATATCAAGGGTTTACGGAAAATCTCGTAAACGCTCGGTTCCGCGCGGAATACCTTCCCGAACGCCGCCGCATGACGTGATGGCTGGCTGATTATCTCGACATCCCGAGACAACCCGCCTATCTATTTACAACCAGCGTATTTATTGACTAGACCAAAATTTAAATGGCCAAGTCATTTTTGCCTTTGATTTTAAGGCAACCTACTTCATCAGCGCCTCCCGGATCCGGTCCGCGAACCCGAAGAACCCCAGCGCGGCGGCCGCCCCCGCCGCGAGGAACGTGTACCGCATCAGTTTCGTCTGGTTGTCCCGGATGACGTCCCACTGGGACGAGTCGCTGCGCTC
>JAIRKI010000013.1 GCA_031260185.1 Synergistaceae bacterium
AATTATGAGCATTTCTTTCGAGGCACATTGGACGGGCAAAAAAAAGTTATATCGAATATAACCGTAATTGTTCAGCCGCCAAGTGAATGGGGCGGGGCATTCACAGGTTTTGTCGGTAGAAATCACGGAATCCTCAAAGACATCAATTTAACTGAAATCTCCATTTCCGGTGTCAACGACGGACTTGTTTATGTCGGTGGAATCACAGGGTTTAATTATGGAGAAATAATAAGCTGTAATGTGAGCGGCACTATTTCTGTTACGGGACAGGGAACTGCCGCGGGTGGGCTTGTGGGAAGGAATGAGGAAAAAGGAAAAATAACGGATTGTAGGGCAAATGTCAATGTTTCAGCTACATCTGCCGTGCCGGATCTCAGTTCCTCTGCGGGCGGCTTTGCGGGATTGAATTCCAATGGAGCGACAATCACAAATTGTGTTGTGAGCGGCGGCACAGTCACAGCCAGACATACACAGGGCGGACTCGTTGCAAAGGGCAGTTTTCTCGGTGTTCAGACTGAACATAATAATACGCTGTCCGGCAACAGAGCCGATGGAAGTCCCAAAATAGGTCGGGATGCGAGGAAATCCCCACCGGATCCAAGCGACGACATTTGATCAAAAAAGCCGCCCGTAAGGGCGGCCTTCAAGGACACAAACTTGATACGACTAATGTCCGTCGTTCCCCGACAGTATAAAACAAAAGCCTGACACACATCCGCCGGTAATGTAGCGTAATACGCTTTAAGTATTTGGTCTTCTCCGCATTGATTTTTTTATTTAAATCCCTATTTGCACAGTGTAGCTAATTTCATTCAGAATCTCCTGGTATTACAGAATAGTAGTCTCTGTAGCGTAGCGATTTGGGATTTTCAAAAGCCGTTTTTATTACCGGCTCAACTTTTTCCGGCAAATCACCCGGTGGATTTGTGACAAAAGCAAACAGATTCAGATAGCCTTGAATGTCGTCTCTATCGAAACTGCCGTGTGTATTCAGAAACTTCTTGAGAATAGCGTGAGCACGATTTACCGGATTCATCGGATTATCTTTATCCGGCAAACCCTTCAATTCCTTTGACGTGTATGCCATGCTTTCCAAAGAGAGTTTCTGAATGAGTTTTGCGTGTGCCGGCTCTCCGTCACGGACGGTTTTAGATAGATCGGTCACCGCTCTGGAATATTTGAGTTATAATTTTTCATGTAAGATTTATACCGCCGCGGCGCGCAGGGAATCCGAAAATTATCGGAGCGGCCCCGCCACTGTAACCCGGACAAAACCGCATCACGTCACTGAAATTTTTTCGAATTTCGGGAAGGCGCGGGAGTAGGAAGATGGGCAGCCAGGAAACCTGAGCCGCGGCAGACATCGGCGGTATTATGCCTGCGCGGGCGGGCGCCGCGGTTATGGTAAAAGGGTCGGACACGGACTCTCCGCCGCGGGCGTTTTGTCGAAGAATACTCGACGGACGCCTTTTTTATGGAAAAGGGGGTATCGAAAATGGCAGCGCCGGTCAGAGAATACGAAACCGACCCTTTGCGTATCGAGGAACGCAGCTTCGAGATAATCAGGAGCGCCATGTCGTCTTACGCGATCGATCCGTCGCTGATGGATATCGTGGTGCGCGTGACGCACGCCGGCGCGGATTTCACGCTGGCGAACCTGCTCGAAGCCGGAAACGGCGCCTTGAACGCGGCCAAAAGCGCTTTGTCGCGCGGAGGCGTGATCTTCTGCGATGTCGGGATGCTCGAGTCGGGCATTTCCCGTGTGGAGTGCAAACGCCTGAACCTCACGCCGAAGTCCTTCATCCACGACGACGAGGTGAGGGAGATATCGTCGCGCGAGGGCGTGACGCGCGCCATGGCGTCCGTCGACAAGGCTATCGAGGAAGGCGCGCGGATTTTCGCGTTCGGCAACGCGCCGACGGGGCTTTTTCGCCTGCTCGAACGCGCGGAGGAAGGATGCGCCGTAGATTTTGTCTGCGGTATGCCGGTGGGTTTCGTCGGAGCGGCCGAGAGCAAGGCGCGCCTCGCGGCGTCAGGGATTCCGTCGGTGACGCTGCGCGGCCCGAGAGGCGGATCGGGCCTGTGCGCGGCTTGCGTGAACGCGCTTCTGCGGATGGTATGAATCGTTGGAAATATCGGATTGTTCCGTAGAAGGAGGTTTCTGTCATGAAGTATGTGAGTCGCGCGTTGGCGGTTTTGGCGGCGGCGCTTCTGGCGGCAAGCGCGGCTTGCGCGTTTCCCGCCGGGGGTTCCGTGGAAAATTCTAAAAAGGGGATACTGGTGGTCGCCTTCGGCAGCAGTATGCCGGAGGGGGAAGCGTCCATCGAGGCGGTGACGGACGCGGTTCGGAAAGCGTATCCTGGCGTGGAGACCCGCGTCGCGTACACGTCGAGGATAATCACGCGCAAAATAGCGCGCGAGCGCGGCAAGACGGTGGACGAGCCGGCGGTGGCGCTGGCGAAGATGGCATACGAGGGGTTTACCGACGTCGCGGTGCTTTCGACCCACATCATACCTGGCGAGGAGTACGACGATTTGAAGGCTGTCGTCGACGGATTCAGGGTCATCGGCGCAACCGCTCCGAAGGCGGGATTCAGGTTCATAGGGCTCTCGTCGCCGCTGCTCTCGGGGGCTGAGGATTTTGAGCGGCTGGCCGGCGTCCTCGCCGACTCTTATTTAGAGCGGACGAAAAAGGGCGCGTTCGTCTTCGTCGGACACGGCACGCGCCATTTCGCTAACGCGGCCTACGGAGCGCTCCAGTTCGCGCTGTGGGGAAAATCCCACAACTTTTTCGTCGGGACGATCGAGGGATCGCCGTCATACGACGACGTCGCGTCCGGACTGAAGACGGCGAAGGTCAAAGATGTATGGATAGCGCCCGCGATGCTGGTCGCCGGAGATCACGCGCACAACGATATCGCCGGCCCCGAGCCCGATTCGTGGAAATCGATGCTTGAAGCGCGGGGTTACAGGGTGACGCCCGTTCTCGAGGGGCTGGGACAGAACGCCGCGGTGCGCGGTCTCATACTGGAGAAGCTGAGCGAAGCCTGGGGCGAATTCAAGCCTTGATTTACGCCGATAAACTCCGGCTTCCTCCATGGTTGCCGGGGTTTATTTTCCGCAAAATTGTCCACTAAATTTGAGACCGTCGATGTTGATGGTCTTTAGCTTGGCAGTTTATTTTCCACAAAATTGTCCACTAAATGGGAATAAGTGACGGAGGAATTTTTTTGAAATCATCCTCAATATCAAAAAAAATATCGGGTCGGACGGACGAAAAATATAAAAAAAGATATAAAAAATGGCTGATATCGCTTTTATTGTTTTTGTCGTTGATGACATCATCGCCCGGCCGCGCGGATGCCATCGAAATAACGGACGACCTCGGCAGAACGGTGGTTTTGGAGCGTCCCGCCGCGCGTATAGTCTCGCTTTACGCGGGGCATACGGAAAATCTGGCGGCGATCGGAGCGGGTGGCGCCATCGTCGCCGCGGGACAGGACGCGGAGGGACTGAGCCCCGGTATTCCGCTTCTCGGCTCCAAGCCGGGCGTCGAACAGATAGCGGCCCTGTTTCCCGATATCGTGCTCACCAGGCCGATGATGGCCCGCTCCCAAAAATCTCTCTACGAGGCGCTCGACAGTTTCGGAATAAAAGTGTTGGCGCTCGATCCTCCCGAATGGGAAAAATTTCCCGATTATATAGCTTTGCTGGCGCGAGTGGCCGGCGTCGGCGGCGACGTGAAAAAAAACGCCGCCGAGGCGATGACGACCGACGCCGCGCTCGGCGGAAAAAAATTGCGCGCGTTTCTGATGACGAACGGCAGGACTATGGCGACGTGCGCCCCCGACTCGTGGGCGGCCCATATAATGGAGCTGGCGGGCCTCGAAAACGCCGCGAGCGGAGCGGTTCCGCTCACGGAAGGGAGCGTGCTGTCCGCTTTCGGCGCGGAAAGACTTCTCGCGGCGGATGGCGAAATCGATGTCGTCCTGTTGCAGCAAGGGGCGATGAATACCGTCCGGGCGGAGGATTTTGTCAGGGACGCGAGGTTCGCCTCCATGAGGGCTGTCTTGGACGGAATGGTCTTCGACGTGCCCGAGGCGGACATATCGCGCCCGTCGCTACTGAGGCTGAAGAACGGGGCGGCGCTGAAACTTCGCGCCATGGTGACGGGGCGGGCGTCAGGATGCGCGGAAAAAACAAAACCGAAATGACGGCCGGTTTCACCACCGGAAGCGCGGCCGCGGCCGCCGCCGTTGCCGCCGCGCGTTTTTTGTTCGGCGAGAGCTGCGATACGGTGGTTTTGAATTTGCCCGGGGACAAAAAGATAATCATTCCCGTCACCGGATGCCGCAGGACGGATGAGGGCGCGGAAGCATGGATCACCAAGGACGCCGGCGGCGACCCGGACATCACACACGGGGCCGTGATTGTGGCCGACGTTAAGATTTCCGATGAAAGCGGGATCACGGTTTCTGGCGGAAGCGGCGTCGGTACCGTCACCAAGCCGGGGTTGCTCGTGCCTCCGGGCAAGGCCGCCATAAATCCCGGTCCCATGGCGCTCATTCGGAAATCGCTCGGACAGGCGCTTCCGCCTGGAACGGGAGCTAAGGTGACCATATCCGTCCCGGGCGGGGAGGAACTGGCGAAGCGCACATACAACCCGCGCCTCGGGATAATCGGAGGGCTTTCCATCCTCGGAACCACAGGGATAGTCTACCCCATGAGTTCCGACGCGATAATCTGCGCGATAAAAAGCGAGCTGTCGGTGCTGAAGGCGACAGGCGCCAACATCGTCTGCCTTGTTCCGGGAAACTACGGGCGCAAGATGGCGATGACGCTCGGAATCCCCGAGAGCATGACCGTGAACATAAGCAATTTTGCAGGAAAATCCTTGAGCCTGGCCGGCAACCTGGGTTTCGGGAAGCTGATATTGATAGGGCAGATAGGAAAATTCGCGAAACTGTCCGCCGGTTCCCTTGACACGCACAGCGCGAAGAGCGACGGACGGCTGGAGGCGCTCGCCGCGTACTCGGCGCTTCACGGCGCGGCGAGCGGGGACGTGAGGGAAATACTCGGCAGTTCCACGGCGGACGAGGTCGCCGCAAGGATTTCCCGCACCGAATGGGGCCTGGCGGCGTTGAATGAACTGGCGTCCCGCATAGCGCGGGTCGTCCTGCTTGCGGCGACGGGCATATCGGAGTGCGCCTGCCTCACGTTTTCCCTGCCGGACAGGGAACTTGCCCGCACCGGCAACCTCGGCGGCCTGATACGGGAGATAAGGAAGAACGCGGAAGAAATCAGGTGATTACCATAGTTGGCATCGGGCCGGGAGAGCGCGAATACATGACTGAGCAGGCCGCTTCGGCGGTAAAAAACGTCCGCGTGCTTCTGGGCGGAAACCGCGTATTGAATGCGATAGGCCCCGGCTCGGGTGCGCGTCTGGTGGAATTGCCGGCGGACGGCATGGCTGACGCCGCGATCGGGATTCTGGAGGATGAAGCGCGTCTCGGGGATGTCACGCTCGCGGTGAGCGGCGATCCCGGTTTTTACAGCCTCGCGGGGCGCGTCTCGGCACATTTCGGGCGCGACGAAGTAATTTCGATTCCCGGTGTCTCCTGCGTTCAGATAATGGCGGCGCGTCTCGGCAAGCCGTGGGCCGGCGTATCGTCCGCGACGCTTCACGGCCGCGAGCGGCCCGATATCCGCTCTCTCGCCTCGAAATTGCTCTCGTCGCCGGCGCTCGTCCTGCTGTTCGGAGAACCGGGAAAAGTCGCGGACGATATCGCGTGGCTATGTTCGGACGAACGCGTGAAACGTGCCAACGCGGCCTTGGGCTGGGATTTGGGATTGCCCGGAGAACGGATAACGGAGGCCGCTTCGCTCGGCGAAATTGACGCCGAAACGCGAGGCGGAAGGCTCGCCATTCTGTGGCTCGAAAAAAACGACGAGCCGCCGGCGGACTTCGCTCGCTTCGCCCGGCGCGGGGTCATTCCCGACGATTGGTTCGAGAGGGAGGAAGGCGTTCCGATGACGAAATCTTTCGCTAGAGCGGTGGCGATATCTCTTCTCTCGCCGCTTCACGGGGCGCGGATTTTGGAGATTGGCGTCGGAACCGGCGCGATGACGGTGGAGCTGGCGCGCGCGGCGGGCGGGCACGGGCGCGTGACGGGCATCGAATCGGCGCGCGCGGCGCTGGAGTTGGCGAAACGCAATGTCGAAAGGGCCGGGCTTTCGCCGATGGCGGATATCATCGAGGGGCGCGCCCCGGAAATCATGCCCGAAGGGCGTTACGACGCCGCGTTCGTCGGCGGTAACGGGAAACACGTGGAGAAAGTTCTCGCGGCGGTTTGGGAACGCGTCGAACCCGGCGGCAGGATGCTCTTGACGTCGATAACCCCCCGAACGACGTCAAAAGCCCTCAAATACATGGAAGACGTTACCCCCGCCGCCGGCGTCTGGCGCGCGCATTCCTCATACGGACGCAAGACACGGGACGATTGGATGATGTTGGGCAATAATCCTGTGGATTTCATATGGGGGGATAAATAAATTGCGATCGCGCGGAACCGTCTTCATCGTTGGCGCCGGTCCCGGAGACCCGGAACTTCTCACGCTGAAGGGGGCGCGGCTGCTCGAATCGGCGGGTCTAGTCCTCTATGCCGGCAGTCTTGTGAACGAACGCGTCCTGGAGCGGTGCCGCCCTGATTGCCGGAAGGCGAATTCAGCGGACATGACGCTGGAAGAGCAGGTATCTTTGATGACGCGCGCGTGCGGAGAGGGGCGAGCGGTCGTCCGGCTTCACACGGGTGATCCGTGCCTTTACGGGGCGATCTCCGAACAGATATCGCGTTTGCGCGAAAACGGGATCAAGTGCGAGATTGTCCCCGGCATATCGAGTTTTCAGGGGGCGGCCGCGCGGCTGGGCATCGAATACACCATACCCGGCGGCACGCAGACCCTGATATGCGCGCGTTTGGAGGGACGCACTCCGGTGCCCGCCGCGGAGGACATAGAGAAACTCGCGTCTCACGGCGCGTCACTGGCGCTTTTCCTTTCCGCCGGAATGGCCGGCGAGGCGGCGCGCAAGTGCGTGTCGGCCGGGATGCCGGCGGACACGCCGGCGGCATGGATATACAGGGCGACCTGGGACGACGAGAGATCTTGCGTCACAACACTGGCGGAGCTTCCGCGCTCGATGGAAAATGCCGGGATCGAAAAACACGCCCTCATAATAATAGGAAAATGCCTGAATCGCGATCCGGGCGCGCGGAGTTTGCTTTACACGGGCGGTTTCGAGGGGGGACGAGCGTGAGACGTTTTCACACCGACGGAGAGGTATTCGTGCTTCATTACGCGGCCGGGGAATCCGCGGCGTCGGAACTCGGCGCGGCGCTTGAGGCGGTCCGCGTGCCGATTTCGGAGGGCGGGACGAAAGAAGCCTTCGCGTCGCGGTGGCGGGACGCCGGGGCTTTCGTTTTCGTGGGCGCGCTCGCGATAGCCGTTCGTTCGATAAGCGGCCTGATAACGGACAAAGCGCTCGACCCAGCGGTCGTCGTCGTCAGCGAGGACGGAGGAATCGCCCTTCCCGTAATAGCGGGGCACATAGGGCTCGCCACCGACCTCGCGCGGGAGTGCGCGGAGATACTGTCGGCGAGAGGCGCGCTTTACGTGCCCACCACGTTGAGCGACAGGGCCGGTTTCACCGCTCCCGACCTCTGGGCCTCGCGGCGCGGATACCGCATACTGCTGCGCGGCAGTCTGACGGCCGTGATCTCGAAATTCAGGGAAAAGGGCGAGATAACCGCGTGGCCGGATCCGATCATGGCGGAGCACGGCGTGAAACTGCCGCTTCCATTCGGATACGTCCTCGTCGAGGAACAGTCCGACGCGGATATCGTCATCTCCCCGAGGGCCGTTCAGAAACTCGTCGGCGCCAAGCCCCAGATAGTGCCGAAAGTGGTGACGCTTGGAATCGGGAGCAGGGCGGGCGTCGATGCCGGGACGGTCGAGACGGTCGTAAAAAGGGCTTTGTCGAAAAATTTTCACGGCCCGTTTCTGATGGAATCGGTGGCGGAACTGCGGACCGTGGCGGCAAAACAGGATGAACGCGGGATGCGCGAATTCGCGGGGAACCATTCGCTCAGGGTTACGGTCGTTCCCGACGACGATATACTGTCGATGGACGCGAAATTTTCGCCGTCCGCGGCCTCCCGTCATATCGGTCTGCCAGGCGCGGCGGAACCGGCGGCGGCGAGCGCCGGAAGCCTGCTGGGCGAGCGTGTGGCCGAGATGGGAGTCACCGTCGCCATATCGCTCTCCAAACCGCCGGAATCGGGCGAACTCATGGTCGCGGGAATGGGCCCCGGAGACGCGAGGTTCGTCACGATTGAAGCCCGCGCGGCCATAGACGCCGCGGAGGTGATAATCGGTTACTGGCTTTACGTGGAGCTGCTGCCGGATTCGTGGAAGCGCGGCAAAATAGTCGAGAGCTTCGGCATGGGCGAGGAGGAAGACCGCGTCGCGCGGGCTTTTTCATATGTCGAATCGGGGTACAGGGTGGTGCTGGTGTCGGGAGGCGACGCCACTGTTTTCGGCATGGCGTCGCTCTGTCTGTCGACGGCGCCGGCGAGCGTCGGCCCCGGCAGAATCAAAGTGATACCCGGCATCACCGCGCTGCAGGCGGCAGGCGCCGCCATGGGGGCTCCCTATTCCAACGGATTTGCCGTCGTCTCCATGTCCGATTACCTGCAGCCGTGGCGCGACGTGCTGCGCGCCCTCGAAGGGGCGTGCGAGAGCGGCCTCGCGGTCGCGATATACAACCCCGTGTCCAAAGGGCTTCCCGAAAAACTGGAGGAAGTCAGGAGAATTTTCGCCTCACGCCGCGCTGTGATAGTCCGCGACGCCGGGCGTCAGGGCGAGACGCTCGCCGAAATGCCCGTCGCCGATATAACCCCCGAAAAACTCGATATGAGGAGCTTCATCTTCGTTCTCTCTCCCAACGCCGTCGAACGCGACTTCGGGGGTAAAAAAATTTGGCTCGAAACCAGGGGATACGAATCGGAAAAAGCCGCGCTGAAAAAAAACAAAATACTCGGCCAATTTTTGGTGCTGGGCGGCGCGAGCGAGGGCAGAGAAGCCTCCGCCGCGCTTTTGGAACGCGGATTTACGGTGACGGTGTCGGTCACGAGAGAGACGGGCGCCGCCACGGTTCCAAGGGGCGCCGACATGATAATGGGCGCGCGCGGCCGGAAGGACTGGGCGGAGATGCTGAACGACCCGGTGACGAGGGACGGGCTTCTCGGCGTCGTTGACGCCACTCACCCATTTGCCTGGGACGCGTCGCGGGAGATTTTCTCCGCGTGCGAGGCGGCGGGAGTTCCCCTTTGCAGATATTTGAGGAAGGATGAACCGCCTGATGACGCGGTAATCGCGGTCGATTTGGACGAGGCGGTTGGCCGCGCCATAGGATTGACATCCGGAGGGGACGTGATTTTCCTGGCGATAGGCACGAACCGCCTCAAAGCCGTGATGCCGCTGATTCGAAAATCCGGGAGGAACGTCCTCGTCCGGGTGCTTCCGACGGCGGAGAGTATACGGCTCGCCGAGCGGGCCGGCCTTCAGCCCGTGGAGATAATCGCCTCGTGGGGCGCGGGAAACGCCGATTTCAACGAGGCGCTGTGCCGCGACAGAAACGCGCGCGTCATAGTGAGCCGCGATTCCGGGACGCGTGGAGGCGTGGCGGATAAGGCCGAAGCCGCCCGCAGGATCGGAATACCTCTCGTGCTCGTCTCGCGCCCGGATGAAATCGCGGGCATCGCCCGCGCGCGCGACGCCGAGGGATTGCTGCGCTGGTGCGAGGAATTGAATCAAAACCTCGGGGCTCCGCCCCGTACCCCGCAAGGGGACTCGTCCCCTTGACCCCTGCCGGGTTCGGGCAGCGCCCGAGGTTTTGATTTTAAATTGTTCAATTTGGAGTGATATATGTTGATTTTTTACGGTGTCGGCGTCGGCCCCGGCGATCCCGACATGGTGACTACAGGCGCAAAGAGGGCGCTCGACGAAGCGGACGTGGTTCTGGTTCCCGTCTCGTCATTGAGACGCGCGAGCCTCGCGGGCGAAATTTATTCCAAACTCAGCCCCAAAAAAGCGACGCACCCGTTTTTTTTCCCTATGACCGATGACGCGGCCTTCCGGGATAGGGAGATACTGCGCCAACTCGATGAATATTCCGCGCTCTGGAAGGACGCTTCCTCCGTGGCTTTGCCGGTGATAGGCGACGCGGCGCTTTATTCGACCGTCGCGTACATTTACGCGGTCTGGCGTTCACTGTGCCCGAAACTGGAACTGAAACTGCTGCCCGGCGTTTCGGCGCACTCGCTTGCCGCTTGCGCGGCGGGAGAGTTTCTGGCCCTCGGCGATGAACGGCTGGCCGTGTTGCCGGGATCGGCGGATTTTTCCAAACTGTCGGAAACGATGGCGGTCTCGGATTGCGTGGCGCTATACAAACCGTCCGCGCTCAAGGGGAAACTGCGGGATCTGCTGTCGGACACGGGCCCTTGGAAACGCGCCGTCCGCGTGCACAGGGCCGGCCTCCCGGACCAATATGTGGTGACCGGAGGCGAAGCGTTACGGCCGACGGATGATTATCTGTCAGTATTACTTCTTTGGAGAGCCAGGTAACTGCCGCGCCGTGGAAATCGAACGTATCGCCTCTCCTGGTTTCTGGGCGGCGCTTTTGAGAGCCGAATGCGTCCTCACTTTGAACATCGCGTTTGGTCTCGCGGTGGGAGAGACGATTCTGGCCCTCGGCGTTATCGACCGTTTTTTTTCGCCGCTCATACAGCGCCTGGAGCGGATCGGAATTCACGGAAAGATAGCGGCGGCGATGGTCTTGGCGCTGGGGGCCCCGCGTTCGGGGACGGCGCTGATATCGCGGGCCTATTCGGAAGGAGAATTGACCGGCGATCAAGCCACGTTCGGGACGCTGTCGCTCGCTTTTCCCGGTTATTTGAGAAGATGGGCGGGGACTGCCGCAGTGGCGGCGGCTGTGGCCGGCGTTTCCGGTTTCATCTTCGCGCTGGTGATGCTGTCGCGGAGCGCGTGCCGTTTCGTCTGGGCAGTGGCGCTGCTCAGCCGCCGCGCGAGGGCGCGTTCCGGCGCCGCCGCCGGATTGGATATCGCGCGTGTCGGGACTGGCGAAAGGATCGCTCGCGTATTGGCACGGTTGAAGCGCTCGCTGCCTTGGGCGTGGGCCTTTTTCGCGCTGACATACGTTCTCGTTCCGTTTGCCGACGACGCGTTCTCGAAGTACGCGTCGCGCGGGAAAATGCTGTGGTTTTTGCCGGCGGAGGGATGGGCCGTCGCCGCGAGTTCTCTCGCGCATGTGACGGCGGGGCTTTCGTCGGCCGCGGCCGCGCTGTCGGCGGGCAAACTCGGCGTCGCGCAGACGGTGCTGGCCCTTCTGGCGGGAAATATGGCCGGCTCAGTGACGAGAACGATGAGGCAGAACGTGGGCTACTGGGTCGGGGTTTTCCCGGGGGAACTGGTGAAAAATCTTCTTCGCTGGCATCTCGCGACCACGACCGTACTAGAGGCCGCGTCGGTCCTGATAGCGTGGTGCGTTGCGGTGGTGAACTGAATGGGCAGACTTTGCGTCGTATCGATGGATCATAATTCATCAACGGTGGAAACGAGGTCGGCGTTCTCGGAGCGCGTCTCCGCGTACATCGACGGCGTCGGGCAGAACGGCGGCGCCGAATATCTCAAACTCGAGACGTGCAACAGGATAGAACTGTATCTCGTGTTCGGCGGCGGCAGCGACGAGAGGGAAGCTGTCTCATCGCTGGCTTCGGACGGAGCGGCGGCGATGTTCGATTATGACGCGGCGAGGCATCTGCTGCGCGTGCTCCTCGGGCTGGAGAGCATGGCGAGGGGCGAGTCGCATATTGTGTCACAGGTAAAAGCCGCGTACGGAGCTTCCAAAGGATGCGGCAAAATCCTTCACAGGCTGTTCCAGAGAGCTTTCGGCGTGGCGGCCTCGCTCCGGTCGGGGCGTCATCCGGGAAGGGAACCGTCGATACCGTACATAGCGGCGAAACATTACGCCGAAAATTCGAATTCCCCCGCGCCCGTCATGGTGGTCGGCCTTGGCGAAGTCGGGAGCGAGACGGCCCGCGTACTGAGCCTGATGGGCCGCCGGGTGCTGGTTTCCAACAGGACGGAACGCCCCGCCGGCGCCATGATGCCGAACGCCGAAACAGTGCCGTGGGGCGAATGGCGCGAGCGGGCGCGCGAGTGCGGGGCGGTATTTCTCTGCACGTCGTCGCCCGTCCCCATATTGAGCGGCGAGACGCAGGACGCCATGCCCGGCGTGTGGACAATGGATCTCGGCGCTCCGCACCAGAGCGCGCCGAGAAACCGCGGCGTCCGTGTGACGCTCGACGAGATGAAAACGATATCCGAGAGAATGACGCGGGAGTACGGCAAGTTCCTCGCCGCGTTGGAGGATGAGGCCGACCGGGCCTCGGCGGCGATTTCGGCCGAGATATCCGTCCTCACAGACGATACGTGGAAACATCTTGCGCTCGCCCGCGCGCGCGGGATAATCAAGGAACGGGCGTCGCGGCACGCGAAGAGGTATGGGCGCGACGAGGAAGAACTCGAAACGTTCGCGTCATCGGTGATGAACGCTTTCCTCCGCCCTCTCGTCGCGGCGCGCGCCGCGCACAGTTCACGCGCGTGGAGAATATTGTCCGGCGAAGGAGAAGAAGAATGAACGCCAAATTTTATAATAAAAATGAAAATAAAAATGAGGGTGCAGGGAGCAAGCTCCCTGCCGGGGTTTGGGGCAGCGCCCCAAGGTTCCGCCCATGATTCAAAGAATGAACCGCGGCATTGACGCGCCGAATCCGTACAGACTGATCGTCTCACTCAATCTGGAAGAACATGAGATTTTGGTCGTCGGCGGCGGCAGGGCAGCCGAACGAAAAATCGCGACACTACTCGGGTGCCGTTCGCGCGTGAGGATGGTCTCTCCCGACGCCACGGAAAATTTGGCTGAGATGGCCAGCGAGGGCGTGATCGTCTGGGAGCGTCGCGTCGCCTCGAAAGAAGATTTCGCGTCGCACAGGTTCGCGATATTGGCCGCGCCTCGCGAGGTATCGTTCGCGCTCGCGTCTCTCGCGAGAGCGAACGACTGCGCGGTTGATATATGCTCCGGCGCCGATGGCGGCGATTTCGCCCTCTGCGCTCAATTCGCGTCAGAGGGGCTTTTCGTCGGCGTCTCCGGGGGCGGGAACGATCCCGCCGCCGCCGCCGCCTCGAAGAGACGCCTGATGAAGTCGATGAAGGAGACCATGACCCTGCTCACCAGGGGAAGCCGTCTCGCCCTGCGTCAGGCCGGGATGTGGGTCGAGGCGCTGGCGCGCGCCGGGGTGAACGCGGCGGTCAAAACCGTGACCAGCCACGGCGACAGGGACAGGAGCAAAGACCTGTCGGAGTTCGGCTTCGGCGCTTTCGTCAAGGCGCTGGAGGACGAACTGCTGTCGGGCGGAGGGGACTGCGCCGTCCACAGCGCCAAGGATATGCCGGCAGCGCTTCCGGCCGGCTGCGCGCTCGCGGCGGTGCTGAAAAGAGGTTCCCGCCGCGACGTCGTGGTGACCGGGAACGCGCCGCGCGGCGCGCCGTCGGGGGAAGACGTCATATTGTCGCTGTCACGCGGGGCAAAAGTGGGCACGTCGAGCGCGCGCCGCGCGGCCCAGGTGTCATCGTTGCGGCCGGATATCGCGTGCGTTCCCTGCCGGGGCAATATCGAGACGCGCATGTCCCGCCTCGCGGACGGCGAATTCGACGCAATCGTCCTCGCGGAGGCCGGCTTGGAGAGGCTGGGTTTGAACGCGGAGAACGCTTATCCCCTGTCTTTCGTCACGTCCGCCGGACAGGGAGCGATCGCGGCAGAGGCAGTTGCCGGTTCAGAAACCGAGGCTGTGCTTAGAAGACTGAACCACGTTCCGACATGGTACGAGGTCGTCGCGGAAAGGGCTTTCCTGTCGCGAATATCGGCCGGGTGCTCGCTCCCCGTGGCCGTGAACGCTTCTTACGACAACGGCGATATGATCGTCAGCGCCGAGATTTACCCCGTGCGGCGCGACATCGCGCCGGCAATGTCGTCAGTCCGGGGAAACGTTTGTTCCGCTGACGACGCGGTCGCGATTTCAGCGGCGTTGTGGGACGAGATGAGCGGGTTTTCCGTCGTTCGCCTGCTGAACGAAGGGCGGAGTCAGCCGTGACCGTCTGGCTGGTAGGCGCGGGATGCGGCCCGCCCGGATTCCTGACAGCGGCCGCGGCGGAATGTATCCGCGGCGCGGATGACATAGTCTACGACCGTCTCATTCATCCCGACATACTTCAGCTCGCCCGTCCCGGCTGCCGTTTTCATCTCGTCGGCAAGAGAGAAAGCGCGCACACGCTGACACAGGACGGGATAAACGAATTGCTCGTCAGGCTCGCGCGCGAGGCCCAAACCCGCCGGCAAAAAACCGCGGGCTCCGCCCGCACCCGCCGGGGAGCTGGCTTCCCGGACCCTCTTAATTTTTTTTATTTTCACCCTGCGGGTGAAAATAAAAAAAATATTAATAAGGGGTCAAGGGAACTGGTCCCCTTGCGGGGTACGGGGCGGAGCCCCGTTGCTTTGCCCATCGGAGAGGAAGGCGTCGTCGTCAGGCTAAAGGGGGGAGACCCTTTCGTCTTCGGGCGCGGCGGCGAGGAGGCCGAATTTTTGGAGCAAAACGGAATCCCGTGGAAAGCCGTTCCCGGTGTAACGTCGGCCCTGGGAGGCGCGGCGTTTGCCGGGATTCCCGCGACCCACAGGGAGGACGCGTCTTCCCTGACGCTCGCGACCGGACACAGGCGAGACATGAATGACGCCGGCGACGATTACTGGAAAGAAATCGCCCAAACGCGTGGAACCGTGGCCATTTACATGGGGACGTCCAACTTTTCCGATGTCGCGGAGCGTTTGTCGCGTTTCGGTAGACCGCCGCGCACGCCGGCGTCGGTCGTGACATGGGGAGGCTGGGGCCGGGCGGCCCGCATCGACGGAACGCTCGGCGAAATAGAGGCGCGGGCCACGCGCGGGGAAATATCGCCGCCCTCCGTGATATATATCGGCGCCGCCGCGTCGAGGATACTGCGGCCCGACAGGGGGCCGCTCGCGGGGATGCAGATCGTGATTTGCCGTCCGTATCCCGAGTGTTGGGAGACTGGCAGGGCCCTCGAAAAACTGTCGGCCGACTGTTACGGCCTGCCTCTCCTGTCGCCGGAAAATATCGATCCCGGCCACTCGACGGAAGAGATGATGAACGCCGACTGGCTTGTCGTCACGAGCCCGAGGGGCGTCGCGAGGCTCATGGAATTGGCCCGCGACGTGAGGCTCGTAAGGGGCAGGGTGGTTTCGATAGGCGCGGGCACGACCGCCGCGCTCGCGGCGGCGGGCATAATACCTGAATTGGAGGCTCGCGGCGACAGCGCCTCGCTTGCCGGTCTGCTCGCGAGACATGTGCGCGGCGGCGAGACCGTGGTTTTCGCGCGCAACGAGCGCGGATCCGACGCGCCGGTAAAATCGGCCGAGATCGCCGGCGCGCGCGTCGTCGTTACGCCGACGTACAGGATGGTTCCGCGCGAAGTTCCGGGTCTTGAAGTAATGAAAGAACAGTGGGAGATGTGCGGAGTGGACGCGGTGGCCTTCGGAAGTTCCGCGTTGGCTGAGGAGTACGCGCGCGCGATGGGCGCCCCGCCGAACGGCGCCGCTGTTGTGGCTTGGGGCCGCGCCTGCGCGGCGACGGTCGAAAAAATTTTCGGAGTTTCCCCCGTCGTGATGAATACGCCCGATTTATCCGGCTTAACCGGGGCTTTGATTTCGATTGGAGACGTTATAAGATCCTCGCGCTGAGTTCTATTCCGTTTGTGATATATCCGAAAAAATAATATATCAGACAGGAAAAGATGCTTTGCCGTTGGGAACACGGACATGCCCACACCGGTTTCCGAGCGGTGTAACATCAAAATCGCCATCCGGTCGCTCGCTCACCAGGATTCAAATATACTCAACATGATCCCATGACCTAAATCCCGAACGAAAAAACGGACAAGTATTTGTAATTTACATAAATGACTTAATGACTTGTGCCGAAAATGCTGATTTTTCAGAAGAAAAAACGGCTGAAATGTATTTTCGGGATCAAAACGTGTATAATTTATTTGAATGATTTGAGGCTTTCATTATGGAACGGGGAGACGCGAAATATGAAGTTTAAATACAGGGCAAGGACCGCCGCCGGCCTCATAAATACCGGCACCCGCGAGGCGGTGAGTGAAAACGCCGCGATCGCCTGGATGCGTGAGCAAGGATGGGCCCCCATTTCGATAGAAGCCTCGGGCGACGCCCGGGCGCTTTTCTACGGCAAAGCCGGCAGGGCTTTGTTGAACGCGGTTTTGTTCCACCGGAAAGTCACGCTGAAAGATAAAAACGTCCTCTTCAAACAGATGGCCACAATGCTCCGCGCGGGAATAACCATAGCGGCCACTATGGACCTTCTGGCCAGGCAAGTCGAAAATCAAACTCTTTCCGCGGTCATGGCGGAGATAAGGGACGCCGTATTCGGCGGAGTCACCGCGGCCGCGGCTTTCGCCCGTCACCCGGGGATATTCACATCCCTCGATGTAGCCCTGATAAGAGCCGGCGAAGAGGGCGGCGTTCTCGACGTCAGCATGGCGCGGCTCGCTTCGTTTGTGGAAGGGCAGTACGCGTTGAGGAAAAAGATAAAGTCGGCGATGATGTATCCGTCGGCCATAATATTTTTCACAATCGTGGTGCTCGTGGTACTGTGCGTGGTCATCGTGCCCCTTTTCAAAAGGGCCTTCGCGAATATAGGCGTCACCAAAATGCCGTTTTTGACCTCGGTCGTCTTCGGAATCTCGGATATCCTCAAAGCTTACTGGTTCCTGCTGCCGGTACCGTTTATCGCGGTTTACGCCGCGCTGAGGCGGATCAATGAAAACGAGAGAGGCCGTCGGGCGCTCGACAGGTTGAAACTTCGCCTTCCGCTGATGGGGGACATGATCTTCAAGTCGACAATGGCGAGGGCTTTCAGGACATTCGCCACGCTGGTGACGGCAGGGGTCCAGATCCTCGACGCCATGGAGATGTCGGCGGGCGTCGCGGACAATCACGTGATAGGCGACGCCTTCAAAGCGATGAGGGAGCGCGCCCAAAACGGGGTCATGCTGAGCGTCACCATAAAGGAACAAAATCTTTTCCCGGCGATGGTGGCGCACATGGTGGCGGTCGGCGAGGAAACGGGCCGGATTGACGACGTGCTGTCAAAGGTGGCGGACTGGTACGACATGGAACTGGACGAGATGATCAAGGCGCTCACTTCCGTAATAGAACCGGTGATGGTAGTGTTCGTGGGCCTTGTGGTGGGTTTGATCGTGGCCTCGGTCTTCATCCCGATAATACAAGCCATGCAGCAGTTCACGTAAATCACGGCGCGAATTGACGGAGAGACCGGGACGATTTTTGGGAGGCGATGCGGCGCGGTTGACGAAGAAAATTTTTTTCCAGCATGATTGTATGAGTTTTGTCGATGAAAACAAAACAGGCCGTCAAAAAAACGGGACCGAGGCACGGAAACAGTAATGGGGGGATTGAATACGATGACAGCGCGTAAAGGCGGTTTTACCCTGGTGGAACTTTTGATAGTCATCATGATCATCGCCATTCTGGCGGGCATGATGATGCTCGCCAACAGCTTCGCGACCGACAGCGCCGAAGCCACGAGGATCATCAACGACCTCCGCAACCTGAAAAGCGCCGCGCTCCTTTACTACGGCGACAACCTGAAATGGCCGACCAACTCCGATGTCAAGAGCCTCGACCAATACGCCGACCGCGCGTTCACATCGCGTTATGATTCTGTAGTGATCGGCGGGGAATACACTGTCGACGGCGTGACGAAAATCAATATAGGCTTGGTGTTGAGCGATGACAAAGTTTCACCGAGCGTACAGAACAAACTCGCGAGCAGAGCGGCCGATTCGGGATTGTATGGTACCGGCAACGTCGTCTACACATCCGGCACGACCATTTATATGAACATGCGCTAAGCGCGGCGTAAAGAGCGTCAAAAAAGAGACGCCCTCGGTCGTCTCTTTTTTGACGCGCACGCGGCAGGTATGCCCTTGCCGTATATCGGGTTAGCGTCTATCCGTGTTTCTTTTTATGTCGGCATACCACGCACGACACGCCGAAAATTACCATCGCTCCCGCCAAAACGGCCACGCCCGTATCGCAACCGCCCCCACCGCTTGAATTATAGTCGTCAGGTTTCGGAGGATCAGGATCATCGGGATCAGGATCATCGGGATCAGGATTATCGGGATCAGGATTATCAGATCCCCCCAGCCCCAGTTCGAATACGGACAAAGATACTAGTTTTCCCTTAGGTGATTCTCCCCCGTAAGGACTAAAAAACAATTCTTGTACTTCATACTTATACTCCGGATACTTGGTATCCTTGGGGTCCCTCAACAATATTTCCGTAATTTTCATATTATCGGAATCTTTAATTCCGGCTCCTCCAAACGCCGTAAGAAAAACATCTCCATCATCTCCATCATCTATATCTGTTTTTATTTTAATCGTAGAAATTGGCGCATCGAAAAAGTCCTCTAATTCATGTTCTTCTGTTGTAAAATCGCTATCCGGCCAATCATGAACGATCAAATAATTTTTGCCAATTTCGTAACTAGGATCACTGCGAAGTATAGGAAAACCCCAAACAAGTTCATCTTCTCCATCATCATCTATGTTTAACGCTGAAACTTCAAGTTTACGCCGAGGCTTATTATATTTTTCTATTAACGGATACTTATTCTCCAGAACTTTCTCATATGGTGGAAATGGAATATATGTCTCTTTATATTCCTCTTCCTCAAAAAACTTAATAAAAATTATAGATACTTTTGCTTCACTGCCCCGAAAATGGAGTAAGGCAATTTCATTTTTGCCATCATAATCAAAATCACCCGTAGTAATACCAAAAGCCGAGGTTGAATCGTTATCTCCCACTACTTCTACATGGACTCTCCGCAAGGCTACAAGGCCATCCGCGATATTGATAGCATCATCATAAGGATTTTTTAGAGTTTCCCTGTTATAAATATCCAGCCTACAACCTTCGCCTGAAAGATAGTAAATGATAAACTCTTTCTCATCATCATTATCCACATTATCTACAACAGCGCCTATAAAAGGTATTTGAGGCAGCGGCGAACTCGTGTATATCGATGTTTTTTCCCCGATGATCGACTTCGTGGGAATCAAGTCATTATTAGCCTTAGCCAATGTCTCGCCATCAATATATAAAGAGATAACTTCTGCTGAATTTTTCTCTTTTTCAAGTGTTGGGTATGACAAAATGTAATCTGAATAGCCGTCACCATTCCAGTCGTTAGCTACAAGTGAAAGGTATGATTGATCCTCATGTAAATAATGATCATAAGGATTCCAAACATTAACGGAAGCATTTAATTTAACCGACCTGTCCGTACGTTGAAACAAATTGCCCTTATCATTTATTAGCGTGAAATAAATGTCGAAGGTGTCTACATCCGGGTCATTATCATCCTCGTTTGATCTAACCAAATAAGCGTTTGCCAAAACGTTTCTATTTTCTCCATTTTCATTTTCTCCAAAAAAACCTTTTGCCGAAGCAAAATTTACAACCTCACCGGGCAATGTAATTTTCCCTATTAGATTTGCCGAGACGGGGAGGGGGATCCCCATATCTCCACTTACACTGAATATATTATTTATATAAAAAGAACTGCTTTTATCCCCGCTGACTGTTGTCAAGATAATTTTCTCATCCTCATACGCGTAAACATACGCGTAAACGGAATGAACAAAGCCATCCGTAATCAACAGCGTAATCAACAGCATCCCGACATTAAACCACTCAAAATATCTTGTATTTTTTTTCATGATAATCACTCCCGCGAAATAATCATAGGGAACCTCTAAAAATCCCGTTTTTGCGATATGCCGTTCTGGTAAATACTGGATTCGTAATATTGAAATCCGTCTGAAAAAGGATTTTTAGAGATTTCCCATAATTTATTTTAACTTATCTTTCGCTGACTGTCTACTCCCGTGAGAAAAATTTTTTTCGGATTCGGCCACGCTGTTTTCGCCGGGGGACGCGGTCCGGGGGTTTGTTGTATAATTCACCGCGATATCGTATCGATCAGGAGGGCGCATGAACGAGAGACCGGTCGGGATAGCCCGCGAACTCATAAGGATATACGGCGGTTCTCTGCTGGAGGACCCGGATCGTCTGGGGCAATTGCTCGAGGGCCGCTGCGGGGACGCGCGCAGGGAAATATTTTTGCTGTCGTTCGCGCTGAGGGCCGTGTTCAGGGACGGGGTCATCCCGTCCGCCGATGATTTCGCCTCGCGCGGAGAAAAAACCGAGGCGATGCTCAGGGACAGCCTCGGTTTTTCAAAAACGGACGCGTCGTGGGTGATGGAATCCATTCGCGAACTCCTCGAAACACGCGCCGAAGAAGGCGCGGCGGACGCGCGCCTCGAAGCTCACAAAGGTTTCCTGCGAAATGTGGGACGCGTGATGGCAAAGCGTCCCCGCACCGCGCTTTTTCGGAAAAAAACCCTCCGCAACGGGCTGCTGTCGCTTTTCATCATCGCGCTGTTTTTGGGGCTTTTCGTGAGGATAACCGAGTCCAGGTACACGGCGCGCAATGAGCACGACGTACTGTTTTTGGCGCATCTTTCCGGGCCGGACGCGGCGTTCGGGCACGTCCGCCTCAAGGCCGCCCAGTTGGCCGCCGACCGGCTGAACGCGGCCGGCGGCGTGAAGGGGCGCCCTGTCAGGATACGGCCTTACGATATACCCGCGTTGCCCGAAAAAGCGCCGGAGCGTACCAGGGAAATTCTGCGAGACAGAAGCGGGCCGCGGGCGGCCGCCGTAATATCGGCGTGCGGCGACGACGTCAACGAGGCGATCGCCGGCCTGGCCGACGATTTCGAGATTCCGTTCGTGATGACGGAATCGAGCCGCGCGAGCGTCACCATGGCCGGGCGGGAACGGCCGAGACTTTATGTTTTCAGGCTGAACGGCGACAACAACGACAGGGGGCGGGCAGCCGCTTATTTTATCATTTACGGTCTCGAAAGAAAAAAGATCGCCGTCGTCAGCGAGGCGTACAGCGCGGACTCGAAAGAGATGAGGGACGGCTTCGTCGAGGCGATGAAAAAATACGGCGGCGATGTCGTATGCGAGGAGGTGTGGACGAAGCGCGGCGGCATAGACCGCGCGTCCGCTGAGGAGATAAACGCGGCGGGCGCGGACGCTGTGGCGGTCTTGAACCGAGGCCCTGAAGCCGCCCCGGTGATACGCTCGTTGCGCGGTTTCGGCTACGGGGGCGCGATCGTGGGAACGTCGTTCGATGACGCGATGTTTTCGGCCGGCGCGGCGCTCGACAACACCTGGTGGATAATTCCGGCGCGCGCCGACGATCCGCGGTTGTTGTCGTTCCAGTCGGCCTACAGGGACAGGTACAACGAAAACAGCGCCGGCGCCGATTTCGCGGGCATCGTGTTCGCCTACGATTCGGTCATGTGGACGGCTGACGCGCTGAGCCGCGCGCCCGGTTTTCAGGGAGAGGCCCTGCGGCACGCGTTCATGTCTACCCGAAACCTGGCTTTGACGCACGCCACGCTGACCATAGACCCCAGCACCCACGGCCCGCTCAACAAGGCGTGGGCGCTGGTTTATTGCTCGTCGGGAGACGCCAGGTTCCAGAAACGTTTCCACCCTCAATGACACCGCGAAAAAAATTAATGAGAATATCAAAAAATTTTCGGGCGGCGGAAAAAATTTCCGTCTTTCAAACCGAGGCGTTTGAGAGTATTATAATTTGCGTATTATAAAGAGCCGAAAGTAGGGGATAAACTCATGAGGCTGCTCACCCGCTCAGATTACGATGGCCTGATGTGCGCGGTTCTGCTGAAGGAACTGGAAAAGTACGACGAGATAAAATTCGTGCATCCCAAGGATATCCAGGATAACATCATAGAGGTGACCGGCGGGGATATCCTTGTCAACGTGCCTTACGCGCCGGGATGCGGGATGTGGTTCGACCACCATGCCAGCGAACGGGAGCGGGGCGCCTCCGACGGATTTGAGTTCGAGGGCGCGAACCGGCCCGCTCCGAGTTGCGCGAGGGTCATATACGAATACTACAAGGAGGGCGGCAAGCTCGAAAAATTCCGGGAATTGCTGGAAGCGACCGACAAGGCCGATTCAGCGCGGTTCACGAGGGGCGAAATTTTAAATCCGAAACGATGGGTGCTGTTCTCGTTCATAATGGACCCACGGACTGGGTTGGGGCGTTACCGTGACTACCGCGTATCCAACTATCGACTGATGACGCTGCTGATTGACGAACTCCGTATCAAGCCGATAGACGAAATACTCGCTCTCGAGGACGTTCAGGAGAGGGTGCGCCGTTACGAGGAACACAAACCGTATTTTCTCCAGATGATGTTTGAGCGCTCGACGGCCGAGGGCGACGTCATAGTGACCGACCTCCGCGGCGTTCCCGAGACGTACGTCGGCAACAGGCACGTGATATACGCGCTGTATCCCTACCAGAACATCAGCATGAGGATTTTCGACGGCAAGGACAAGAAATTTTGCGTTTTTTCCATGGGATACAGCATACTGAACCGCACCTCGACGGTCGACGTGGGGTCGCTGATGCTGAAATACGGCGGCGGGGGCCACGAGACCGTCGGTACATGCCAGGTGGCTTATGACGACGCGGAGAGGATACGCGACGAAATGCTGCGCTTCATCAACGTAGAACACAAATCGACCGGAAAATGAAACCTTGCCGCGATAGCGGCGCCGTGAAAGCGGTCATAGACGTGGGAACCAATTCCGTGAAGTTTCTCGCCGCTTTGCGGCGCGGCGGCACGAGTTCCGAGCTGGCGGACGAGGTGAAAATAACCCGCCTCGGCGAGGGGCTGAGCAAGGAAGGCGCTTTCCGCGCCGCGGCGATGGAACGCACAGCTTCCGCCATCGAGGGCTTTGCGCGGCGCGCTTTGTCGTACGGCGCGGCGGAGATCGCCGTTGTGGGCACGCAGGCCATGAGGACGGCGGCCAACGCCGGAGAGTTCAAACGCATGGCGCGAAAACGGTGCGGCATCGACATCAGGGTGATTTCCGGCGACGAGGAAGCCGAGTTCTCCTTTCGCGCGGTTTCGAAGGACATATCCCAAAACACGTTGGTTTTCGACGTAGGCGGTGGATCGAGCGAGGCCGCGTTCGGCCTCGGCGGCTCGTTGTTGTGGCGGCGCAGCGTCCCTGTCGGCGCGCTCGTTCTGTACGAAAAATTTTTCGCGCCCTCGCCCGGCCCGTACGGTACGGACGTTTTGGGTGCGTGCCGCGCGTTCGCGGCGTCTGAAATCGAAACGTATATGGCCGGCGCCGCCATGCCCTGCAAAGCGGGCAAAGAATGCGCTTGCGTGGGCGTCGGGGGAACGTTCGTTACTCTGGCCTCCGTCCACGCGGGCGCGTCGCGTGAACGCGAGGCCGGCGTTCCGCTGACCCGTGACGAGGTCGTTCGCCAGACAGCGCTGTACGTTTCTACGGATCGCGAGTCGAGAAAGAAAATTCCGGGACTGGAACCGGAACGCGCGGATATCATCCTGCCCGGCGCCTGCGTCGCGGCGGCGTTGATGGATTTATTCGGCCTCGATCGGCTGACCGTGAGCGCGAGAGGCCTGCGGCACGGAGTCATGGATTCAATTTTATAATCTGACTTTTGCGGGATCAAAACCTCGGATACCCATAGGAGCGTCGGGCCTATGGGCGCCCGGACCCGGCAGGGAGCAAGCTCCCTGCCGGGTTCGGGGCGGAGCCCCAAGGTTTTAATTGCGGTCTTTCGGAATCAACCTGTAACCTTCATCGAAGGCTTTGCTGTTGAGTTCTTCGGTGCCCTTCGGCACGTTCTCGAGGATGGTCGCCTTTATCGACTGCGGCTTCACGAGGCCCTTTATTTCCAGCACCCGGGCTACTGTGCCGAGCGCCACCATGTTGGTCACTATCTCGCGGCCGATTACGTCGCGGGCGGTTTTCACTATCGGAAGATTATATATCTCGGCGTCGATATCGGGTTTCCGCCGGACGAAAAAGTCATCGAGTATCACAGTTCCGCCGGGCGTTGTGTCGCGCGCGTACTCGTCGCACGCGTGCTGGGTGAGTATGACCTGAAGGTTCGGATTCGCGGCTTTTGGATAGTCGATCTCGCCGCGCGCTATCACGACCTCCGATTTCGAGGCGCCGCCCCTCGCCTCGGGGCCGTATGCCTGCGTCTGCACCGAATTCAGCCCTTCTTCTTTGAGCGCCGCCGCCCGGCCTATGATAACGGCCGCCAGAATGACGCCCTGTCCGCCGGAACCGGCGATACGAATTTCAAAACGATCGCTCACGCTCGGTCACCTCCCGGCCTTTTCGATGATTTTTTCGTACTTTTTGGTGTATTCCTCGCTGTCGGCGCTGGAATACAGTTCGCCAACGACGTATTTGCCGGCCAGTTCCTCCGGCGTCATGCCGCCGGATTTCGCCTTCATCACGCTGTTGTCCTTGAAGAAATTGAAGTTATCCAGCGGACGCCCCCGTTTGTTCTTTCTTCCGAACTGGGTGTGGCAATGGGTCATTATCTCGATGACCGAAAATCCGTCGTGCCGGATGCCCTTTTTTATCAGGGATTCGCACATCGGCGGCTGGGCTATGGTCGCCCTCGCCACGAACGTCGCGCCGGCTCCTATCGCGAGGTTGCATATGTCAAACGGGGGGTCGACGGCCCCGTAAGGAGCAGTGGTGGCGAACGCGCCCACCGGAGTGGTGGGAGACGCCTGTCCTCCGGTCATGCCGTATATGTTGTTGTTCATCACTATCGCGCAGACCCCGATATTCCTGCGGCAGGCATGGATGAAATGGTTGCCTCCTATGGCGGAGCAGTCTCCGTCGCCCATTACGTCCAGCACCGTGAGTTCCGGGTTGGCGAGTTTGACGCCGGTCGCGAACGCGAGAGAGCGTCCGTGCGCGGTGTGCAGCGTGCACGCGTCGATATATCCGGGCATACGGCTTGAGCATCCGATCCCCGACGATATCACGGTCTTGGCCGGGTCCTTTCCGAGAGCCGAGAGCGCCCGCAGTATCGCGTGCATTATTATCCCGTGCCCGCATCCCGGACACCAGATATGGGGCATGAACTGTGACCTTACCCACTTCATTACGTCATCGCGGGGCATCTCACGCCACCTCCTCGATATATGACATTATCCGCGCCGGTTTGAAAAGCTCTCCGTTGAGCAGTGTCCTGCTGTGCGTCTCGCATTTTCCGTGAACGGCGCGGTCGATTTCCAGAAACAACTGTCCCATGTTCAGCTCGGGCACTATGACGTGCTTTATCGGCGAACCGGAAATTATGCGCTCCAGTTCCGCGTCCGGGAACGGCCATATCGTTATCGGGCGGAAATGCCCGACCTTGACGCCTCGCGAGCGAAGTTCGCGAACCGCGCGAAGCGCCGAGCGCGAGACGCATCCGAACGACACCACCAGTATTTCGGCGTCCTCATAGCTCTCCGCCGCGAATTCCACTATTTCCCCGCGGAACCTGTCGACCTTGCGGAGAATGCGCGTTATTTTTTTCTCGATCTCCAGCGAGTCGTTCGTTGGAAAACCGAAATCGTTCGACGTGAGCCCGGTCACGTGCCAGCGATAGCCGTCTCCGAAAGCGGCCATTGGGGGGATATCGTCGTCGTCCGCCAGATACGGCACGAATTTGTCGGGCGGAACGGACGGACGCTTCCTGTTCACGAGTTTGAGCGACGCGGCGTCCGGGACGACGATGCGCTCCCTCATGTGCCCGACGACTTCGTCGGGCATGAGAAGAACCGGCTGGCGGAAACGCTCGGCCATATTGAACGCCTTTACCGACAGGTCGTAGCACTCCCGCACCGACGACGGCGCGTAGGCGATGGTCGCGTGATCCCCGTGCGTGCCCCAGCGGGCCTGCATTATGTCGCTCTGCGAAACTTTGGTCGGCAGACCGGTTGACGGGCCGCCGCGCTGCACGTCCACGCACACCAAAGGCAACTCGGCCATGTAGCAAAAGCCCAGTAATTCCTGCTTCAGCGAGAAGCCAGGCCCCGACGTGCCGGTCATGGCCTTTTTGCCCGTTATGGAGGCACCGATCGCGGCCGAGATGCCGCCTATCTCGTCCTCCATCTGTATGAACTTTCCTCCAAGTTTGGGAAGTTCCTCCGCCATCACCTCGGCTATCTCCGTGGACGGCGTTATCGGATATCCCCCGAAAAAGCGGCAGCCGGCGTCTATGCCGCCCATTGCCACCGCCTTGTTGCCCTGCCAGAATTCGGCCCTTGGCATATCACTCACTCTCCTTCACTGTTATGGCAAAGTCAGGGCACACATTCTCGCACTGATGACAGCCTATACAGTCGTCGATACGGACGGGCTCGCTTTTCACCTGTTCGTCGAGTTCGAGCACTTTTTTGGGACAGATGCCCACGCACAGGCCACACCCCTTGCACCATTTCTTGTCGATGACTACGCCGAATCGTTCAGCCAAAAAAATCACCTTCCCACTGAATCGTCATACGCCCCTCGTTCGTTTGGGTAATTTTCATTCTGTCGCGAATACAGAGAATATATCTGAAAAATTCGCACAAATCAAGTCAAAAGGACGCTATTGTCGCCGGACTATGATAATGTCACCCCTTAACGGGACAGTGAAAATGTCACCCCCCCCTTCTCCAAAAAATCTTTATATGCACAATGGCGCTATCTTCTTGCTAAAAATCAGTATTTAAGCTATAAAAATTTCGATATCGTAGCGTTTTGGGATTTTGAAAAACCAAATTCATCACCAACTCC
>JAIRKI010000016.1 GCA_031260185.1 Synergistaceae bacterium
ATGAAAGAATACCGCAAAATATTTACTCGGTACGACAAGCTCGATGTGATGTTCATGGCTTATATACATTGGGGGCTGGCGTTTATACTCTTGCGTAGCGTCAACACGCCCTAATTTCCGTCAATTTTCAGAACGACCAGCTGTCCTCCGTCAGGTCTAGGGCTTTTATCTTTTCCTCGAAGCCGAATACCGTCACGTCGATTCGTTCCACTGTGGCGTCGATTCGCTCCATGTTCGAAAATTTATAGCCCTCCGGCATACGCCCGGCGTAGCGTTTCACTTTCAGCAGGGCTTGCAGGTAATTGCGCTCCTCGGAGTCGATCATCCCGGCGGCCTTCATCGCGTCGGGCTCGCCCTCGGTCACGAACAGCCACGCTATCGCGAAGTTGCCGGGCACGCTCATTTCGTCAAACCACAGGTCGGCCAGGGCCGTTTCCATCTTGTCTCGCTCGTCCCTGTCCTTTATCAGGCCGAGGGTCCCGCGGATGAGCGCGAGCAGATCCTCGGCCTCGCGCAGCGCTTTTTCGTACGCGATTCGCGGCAGGGAACAGTCGGCTATCATGCGCGCCTCCTGTTCCACCGTGACATGTCCATTGAGCAGTTTCCCCACCGACGGCTGAAGCAGAATTGTCGCGGCCTCGCGCGGCGAGTCGAGCACCTGCCGGTAGAGCGTCTCCGTGTCGTAATCGTGGTGTTCGGTTTTGCTGCGCGCTATGAACGACACGTAGCCGGTCTCGAAATAGCCCTTTCTCCCCGCGCGCCCGGACATCTGCAAAAACTCGTTGTGCGTCAGCGGACCGTCAACATATTTCGCCATTTGCGCGAACACGACGCTCTCGGCCGGCAGGTTCACGCCCAAAGACAGCGCGTCGGTGCCGACCACCACGTCGATGACGCGCTCGCGGAACGCCATTTCCACCAGCAGTTTCTCCTTGGGGTAGAGGCTGCCGAAATAGACGCCCACGCCGTAAAGCAATGTCTCCTGCACGCGCCCGACCTCCAGAATTTCGGCCATCTCGCGCAGGCGCGCCCGCTCGGCGCGCGCTATCTTGCGGCGGGTTTTGGCTATCTGGGCGGCAGTGTGCTCGACGCCCCTGCGCGAGAAGGCGAAAACGAGCGCGTCGCGTATTCTGGAATAACGCGCGCCTTTTTTGCGGTAGACCAGTTTAGTGACGCGCTCGTCCGTCTCGAACATCTCGAAATCCCTGCGCGCCATTTCTTCCAGATAATCGCGGACGGTCCGCGGATCGCCGAACGTCGCGCTCATTACCAGCAACGCCGAGTCGCCCGACGTGCCCCTTATGCCGTCGATGTACGCCCTCGTGCGCTCGGGAGAGCCGAAGATGAAGTGAAACTCGTCGATTATCACGCGCTGCCTGGGCACGCGGGCGTATTTGATCGTGTAAATTTCCTGAGTGCAACAGAGCACTGACGCGCCCGGATTTTTCTTGAAATCCCCCGTTTCGAGGCCCACGTCGAACCCCATGCGCCGCAGGTCGAGATACCGTTCGTTCGAGAGAGCCTTTATGGGGGCGGTGAATATCACCCTGTCGGCCGACGGCAGGACGGCGCTGCCGGTATCGTCCATCAAACCGGCCCATCTGTACGCGACCCACGTCTTTCCGCTTCCGGTCGGAGCGGCGATTATCGCGTTTTTGTCCTTTATATGCTCTATCGCCCTGATCTGCCAGTCGTAAAACATTTCAGCCGGCGGTCGCCTATGAGTAATTTTCGGTCATTCGCGTTCGAACACCGTAAATGAGAGCGGAGGCAATGTCATGTCAAGCGCCCATTCGCGCCCGTGAATCCTGTACGGTATCGCATCCAGGCCGCCCAAGTTGCCCGTGTTGCTCCCTCCGTAACACTCGCTGTCGCTGTTGAGGACTTCCTTCCAAAAAGCGCCGTCGGGAACGCCGATCTTGTAGCCCCGGCGGGGCACCGGCGTGAAGTTGCCGACGCAGAGCACCGTGCGTCCGTGTCCGTCGCGCCTCAAAAACGACAGCACGCTCGCGTCCGAGTCGCCGCAGTCGATCCACTCGAAGCCCCGGTTTTCGTAGTCGCCCTCCCACAGGGCGGGACAGGATTTGTAGAAACGCAACAGGTCTTTGTACCACTCCTGAATCCCTCCGTGGAAGCGATCCTCTGTCTCATGCCAGGAAAGGCTCGCGTCGTGATCCCATTCCCACTCCTGCCCGAACTCCCCTCCCATGAAGAGCAGTTTTTTGCCGGGGTGTCCCGTCTGCCAGCCGAGCAGAAGTCTCAGGTTCGCGGCTTTTTGCCACGCGTCTCCCGGCATCTTGCCGTAAAGCGAGCCTTTGCCGTGGACCACCTCGTCGTGCGACAGTGGCAGCGTGAAATTCTCGCTGTACGCGTACCACATGCCGAACGTCAATTCATCCTGACGATATTTCCTGTAAACGGGATCGAGCGAGAAATATCCGAGCGTGTCGTGCATCCAGCCCATGTTCCACTTGTAGCCGAAGCCGAGCCCTCCGACGTATGCCGGGCGCGACACCATCGGCCAGGAAGTGCTCTCCTCCGCCGTGGTCTGTATTCCGTTGAAATCGGTGTACAGTATCTCGTTCATCTTGCGGAGGAAATCTATGGCCTCTATGTTCTCTTTGCCGCCGTAACGGTTGGGAATCCACTCTCCCTCCTTGCGCGAGTAATCGAGGTAGAGCATCGACGCCACCGCGTCGACGCGAAGTCCGTCTGCGTGGTACAGGTCGAGCCAGAACCGCGCGCTCGACAGCAGGAAACCGCGAACCTCGTCCCTCCCGTAATTGAAAATGCTGCTCTTCCAGTCGGGGTGATAGCCTTTCCTGGGATCCGCGTGCTCGTAAAGGCATGTGCCGTCGAAATTCGACAGCCCGTAGCCATCGGATGGAAAATGCGACGGCACCCAGTCGAGAATGACGCCGATTCCGGCCTTGTGGAGCGAATCGACCAGTTTCATGAACTCGTGCGGCGTGCCGAACCGCGAGCTGGGCGCGAAGTAGCCGAGCGTCTGATAACCCCACGAACCGTAAAAAGGATGCTCCATCACCGGCATGAACTCCACGTGAGTGAAGCCCATTTCAACGACGTAGTCCACCAGTTCCGAGGCCAATTCGTGATATGACAGCGAGCGGCCGTACTCCTCCGGCACGTGCCGCCACGAGCCGAGATGAACCTCGTATATCGACTGCGGGGCGCTCATGCCGCTTTTTTCGGCGCGCGACTTCATCCACTCGCCGTCGCTCCAGCCGAAACCGTCCAGGTTCCACACGCGCGACGCGCTGCGCGGCGGCGTCTCCCACCAGAACGCGAACGGGTCGCCCTTCTCCAGGATTTCGCCGTTTTTCGCGGTTATGGAGTATTTATAGAGATCGCCGTGCCCGACGCCGGGAATGAAACCCTCCCATATTCCCGAGCTGTCCCATCGCGGCGCGAGAGGGTGCGCTCCGCCGCTCCACCGGTTGAAATCCCCTATTACGGACACCTGTTCCGCGTTCGGCGCCCACACGGCGAAAAGAGTCCCAGGCTCGCCGTCATGTTCGATGACGTGCGACCCGAGTATCTCGTAAAGTTTCGTGTGATTGCCCTCGCGGAAAAAATAAATATCCTTCTCCTTCATCAGCGTCACGCCGTGAACCGCGTCTTTCGCCACCGCGACCACCTCCTGTTCATTTTTCGTAAAGACCGATTTATTGTTAAGAGCCTAAAGGGTAAAGATTTAAATATGTACGGCTCCCATGTTCCTAAATGGCAAAATGTTGTTCGGACGAATTAATCAGCGTTTCCCTTCGTCTCTCGCCGCCATTACTATCGCCGTCATCAGGAGCGCGAAGCCGGCGAATTTGACCGGCGTCGGAATCTCCCGAAACAATATGTACGCCAATATCGCGCTGCCTATCGGCTCGCCGAGCAGCATGATGCTCACGAAACCGGAGCTGAAATGCCCGAGGGCCCAGTTGTAGCTGCTGTGCCCCAGCAACTGCGACATCAGCGCGGAGCCGGCGAACGCGCCCCACGTCACGGCGGAAAAACCGGTCACGGGATAACCCATGACGAGCACGACCGCCCACAAAATCGCCGCCGCCGTCCCGTAACACAACGCGATGTAGGGAACGAGGCCGAGTTTCCCGCGAACTTCCCTGCCGCATATTATATAGGCGGCTGCCGCGGCGCCGCCGGCAACCGCGAGCGCGTCGCCGTACAGCGCACTTCGGTCGAACGACATGTCTCCATAACCGACTATGGCCGCTCCGATTACGCTCAAAAACACGCTGAACCACATCGTGCGGCCGGGCCGGGCCACGCCGAAAACGAGGTTGAAAATAGCCGTCCATATCGGTATAGTGTTCACCAGTATGACGCTCGACGCGACGCTGGTGTAGTCGAGCGACGTTATCCACGAGGCGAAGTGAGCGGCGAGGAAAACGCCGGATAAAACATTCAGGAATATTTCGCGCCGCGAAAGCCTCAGGTATTCGTGCCTGTAAAATACAAGCGCGAAGGGAACGACGAGCGCCGCGGCAATGCCGACGCGGTAGGCGCTTTTCACGAGCGGCGGCGAATCCGCGTAACGGGCGAAAATAGCCCCGAACGATATGCAGATCACCCCCATCGCGAGGACGGCCGCCGGAAACGCCGGATTCAGTTTGGAACGGGATTCGCCCATGCGAAATCAATGAACCATTCATCAAAAATCATGGCATACTCTTTCATGCAAAGATTCTATGTGCTTGCTATACTCGACAGCGATAACATTTCACCATCGTTACAATTTGTAATGCAACAGTGGTACAGGTTTTATAGTGTATTATCGTTACACTATACGAAATATATTCCGTTGTTTGGTATAAAAGGCCATACTGTCTCACGATATAGATATACCTCTTTGCATGATAGTTTGATATTACAATTATTATATCATATTGACGGTGTTTTTTCACTATGTCTCAAGTATAGTGTTTTAGCTTAAAAAGTATTAACGCTAAAATACTGATAAACCGCCGTTGGCACATCTTCACAAGTAGGAATTGTATCTATCAAAGCGCGTTTCATATTTGCCCAAGATTTTTCAATTGGGTTATAATCAGGCGAATACGTTTGTATTTATTATGTTAATGTACGTCAGGCCTGTCGACGAAAACAGGATGATTGCAGCGCACATCAGCTACGAAATATATTCCGTTGTTTGGTATAATTGGGGATTATAACTATGCAATTAGCTTATGATAAGTCATTTTGCTGGAAAGCGCACACGCTATGACAAGCCGAGAGAAAACCCCGCCCGCCATCCATCGCCGATTGAACCGGTAACAAAACTCGTCAGGATACCGCCGGAGATGAATACCGTCAAGCCCATGAAACGTTCCTGTCGCCGGACTATGATAATGTCACCCCTTAACGGGACAGTGAAAATGTCACCCCTCCCCTTCTCCAAAAAGAGAAGAAGGAAGACGCGGATAGGGCGGCGCGGAAAATTTCTCGGTA